>CALBZE010000050.1 GCA_937889645.1 uncultured bacterium | reverse complement strand
AAGCGGGCGCGCCGCGCTGGGCGCGGCGCGCCCGCCCCCGGCCCGGCTCAGCGCAGCGGCGCGATCGACCCCCGCCCCGGGCCCTGGCTCGTGCGAAGGCGCCGTCCCCCCCACCACGCGCCTACTTCTGCGCGAGGTCGTACCACGCCTCGAAGCGTTCCAGGTGACGTCGCGCGCTCGCCGAATCGCCTCGCAGCGCGTGCATCTGCCCGGCTCCGAAGTGCAGGTAGGCGTAGTAGAACGGGAATCCCTGCGTCGCGAAATCGACCCAGTGGTTCCACTCGTCCGGCAGCCCGCCGCGGTGCATGAACACGTTCCAGACCAGCGAGTCCGTGCGCGGCAGGTCGATGTACGGCCCGATGACCGCCGCCAACTCGCCCGGCGGCACGCGATAGATCCCCCGCTCCGGATCCTCCTGGACCGGGCCGTTGTTCAGCTTCAGCGCCATGCCCTGGCGGATGAGGTAGTCGTTCAACCCGACCGGCCTGTACGCCTGCGTCGTCGACGCGAAGTAGATGGGCCGGTCGGCGATCGAGTTCTGCACGATGTGCAGGAGGAACACCTCCGCCGGCGAAAGCACCCGCTGGCCCGGGACCGTGAACGTCAACCGGTCCGCTTGCACCTGCATCGGCTGGCGCAGGTAGAAGGCGCCCATGTTCGTCATGAACCCGTCGATGACCTGGTCGATCTCCTCCTCCGTCATCGCGAAGATCGACCGGGTCGGCGCGCGGACCGGCTCGTCGCTCAGGTCCACCGGCTCGCCCGGCCTGTCCGTCGGAGCGGCGCCCGCAGAGTAGAACGCCGGCGCCTTGTCCGGCTCGAACGGCCGCTGGCAGATGTTCCGCGTAGGATCGTCGGCCGGGCTCACGCCCTCGGGGCACGGCGTCGTGAGCTGACGGAGCTGCTTCGCGTACCAGGGTGTGTTCAGGTAGCTCATCACGATGACCGTGACGTCCCGGCGGATCCCCTCGACCTCCTGGAGATACCAGAGCGGGAAGGTGTCGTTGTCGCCGTTCGTGAAGAGCACGCCGTACGGCTCGACGCTCTGGAGCAGGTTGTACGCCCAGTCGCGCGCCGAGTAGTCGTACGAGCGGTCAGCCCAGGTCCAGTTCAGGAAGAGCGGAATGAACGCCAGCGCGAGCACCGGGGACGCGATGGCGTATCGCCGGGCGGCGAGGTCCTCGCGCGACTCGGCGATCCGCTCGGCGAGCCGATGCCACAGCGCGGCCAGGCCGATCCCGGCCCACACGCCCCACACGCTGAAGCCGACGATGAAGAAGTAGTCGCGCTCGCGCACCTCGCGCCACTCCATCGGGATCTCCCCGCGGGTGCCCCAGGTGTAGCCGTAGCGGAAGTTGAGGTAGAACGTGAGCCCGAGCGAGAGCGTCAGGAACAGCACGGCCACGTACGCCCAGCTCGAGCGGTCCTTCCGGTAGTGCGTCCAGGCGCCGTAGACTCCGAGCGCGGTGAAGAGCAGCGTGAAGAGCGGCCGCGCGCCGCCGAACAGCGACGAGTTCCCCGCCACCGACCGCGCCCACTGCCAGTCGAAGTACTGGAGGTAGTTCCCGATCTGCGCCAGCAGCAGCCCGATGGTCCGCGGCGTCTGCCGGTCGATCGGGCTCAGGAACATCGACGGCTTGTCGTACTGCTTGCGCAGCAGCGAATCCCACAGCGACTGCCACGTGCTCGGATCCGCCTCGTTGATCACCGGGTCGAGCGACGCGCGCAGCGGCAGGAACAGGTGGATCGACAGCCCGACGACCGCGAGCGCCGCGGCGGCGACGTAGAGCCGCCAGTTCAGCAGCATCCGCGGGTTGACGAGAAGGATGAACAGCACCAGCGCCGGCGCGGCCAGGAACGCCATCAGGTGGTTCCCGACGGAGAGCGCCAGGATGAACACCATGAGGACGATCAGGTTGTCGTCCTTCCCCCG
Organism: uncultured bacterium; assembly: GCA_937889645.1. Taxonomy (GTDB): domain Bacteria; phylum Gemmatimonadota; class Gemmatimonadetes; order Longimicrobiales; family RSA9; genus CALBZE01. The sequence goes on along the minus strand of CALBZE010000050.1, from coordinate 18,737 downwards.
GCCGAGGTTGTCGCGCCAGCGGAAGGCGAGCCACGAGAGGAGCGCGATCGTGAAGAGCGAGACCGTGTAGACCTTCTCGTTGACGTTCGACTGGTTCCAGACGGTGAACGCGGTCGCGCTGACGAGCACGGCCGCGGCCGCGCCGATGAGCCGGAACCGTTCGTTCTCGCTGTAGAACGCGAGGATCCGGTGCGCGAGGAGGAACCAGAAGGCGTGCGCCGCGGCGCTCATCGCCGCGCTGAACAGGTTGATCCGCACGGCCACGGACAGCCCGGTCGGCGCGAGGAGCAGCTCCCACGCCCTGGCCAGCACCACGAAGAGCGGGTTGCCCGGCGGGTGAGGGATGCCGAGGATGTGCGCGGTCGCGATGTACTCGCTCGTGTCCCAGAATTGCGTGGTCCGGGCGAGCGTCCAGGCGTACAGCGTGAAGACGGCCAGCCCCGCCACCGCCGCCCACAGGTAGGGCGGACGGTAGCCCCGTCCCTCCATCGATCCGGGCGCGGCCCCCTGCGCCCGTGCGGCCTTCACGGTTTGGTTCATACCGATCGTTCCCGCTGTGAATGCGTCACGTCCATCCCCGGAATCGCCCCGGATTACCCGGGCTCCTCCGGGCCCGTTCCCGCGAGAAAGCCAGGAAGGTAAGCCCGGGGACGCGGCGGGCTCAAGGGCGGACGCCATCGCGGACGGCCGCGCCACGTCGGGCGCCCGGCCGACGCCGGCCGGCCGAGCGGCCGCGCGACGCGGGCCGATCGGGCGCGCCGCGAACTGCGCCCGGTGCGCTTCTTGCCCCTCCTCGCCCGCGACCCGACCCCGACAGCCGGAGGACCCACGGCATGACGAGCATCGACAAACGCCAGGCCGCCTACAGCATGGCGCGCAGCGACCTGCTGCACGAGATGCTCCGCGGCGGCCTCTTCGACATGGACGAGCACGAGCGGGGCGAGAACGTCGCCCGGATCGTCCGCAGTCTCAAACGGAAGTACCCCGAGCTGGACGAGCAGATGGAGAGGCGGCTGGTGGGCGAGGGGATGCAGCGGACGTACGGCGATGCGACGATGGTCGAGGCCGAGCGCAAGCGCCGCGAGGCGCGGTCGTGACCAAGCGACGGCGCGCGGACGGTGCGACGCCCGGTCACGACGCCGTGACCGCCTTCTGGACCGCCGCCTCGATCTCCTGATCCTCGCCGGTGCCGGTGTAGACGACGCGGCCGGAGCCATCCAGCACGACGACGTACGACGTCGTCGGCGCCTGGAACGCCCGCGCGGCGCGGCCCTGGCCGTCCCACAGCAGGAGCCCGGGCATCGGGTGCCGCTCGAGGTGCCGCCGGATGCGCCCCGGGTTCTGGTTGACCCCCACCGCCACGATCAGGAAGGCGACGTCGTCGCCGAAGCGGCGGTGCGCGGCCTCGATCCTCGGCTGCAGCGCCTCGCACACCGGGCACCACGTCGCCCAGAACTCGACCAGGACCGGCTTCTTGCCGATGTAGTCCCCGAGGTCGACCGGCCTGCCGTCGAGATCCTCGAGGACGATCGATTCGGGGACCGTGCCGAGCGGGAGCCCGGCGTCCTGCGCCCGGAGCGCGGCCGGCGTCGCCGCGAAGGCGGCCGCGAGCGTGGCCGCGATCGCGATCACGCGCGCGGCGGCGCCGAAGATGGCCGCGGCCACCGTCGCCCGTGCGGCGGCGCCGATCGTCGCCGCGGGCACCATCGCCTGCCCGTTTGCCTCGCACGCCACACGCGGCGTCGCCGGACGCCCCCGTCGATCCGTCGATCCATCGATCACCATACCATCCCCGCCTTGATGAGGTAGTACTCGGCCATGGCGAGCAGGATCACCCCGCCGGCGCGCTTGATCCAGACCATCCACGCGCCCGAGCGCGGCAGCGCGGACAGCGCCCCCGACGAGACGCCGACCACCACGAGCAGCGCGGTCATCCCGAGCGAGAACACGAAGAGGTAGACGAAGCCCAGGACCGCGCTCCCCGTCGTAGAAACCCAGGTGAGCACGGCCGCGAACGCCGGCGCGCCGCACGGCGCCGCCACGATCCCGGACGTCGCGCCGAGGAGGAAGACGGCCGGGTACGACCCGCCCCCCAGCCGCCCCGCCCACGCCGCCAGCCGCCTCGGCGCCGCCACGGGGATCACGTCCAGCAGAGCAAGACCGAAGACCAGCAGCAGGTTCCCGATCGCGAAGAGCGCCCACCGGTTGGACGAGACGGTCCCGAACAGCGTCCCCGTGAGCCCCGCGACGAGCCCGAGCGTCGCGTACAACAGCGCGAGCCCCGAGACGTACGTCAGCGTGAGGCCGATCACGCGCCCGCGTGTGGGCCGCTCCCGGGAGCCGGCCGTCGCACCCGAGATCAGCCCGGCCGTGATCGGGATCATCGGATAGATGCACGGCGTCAGGCTCGTCAGCACGCCGGCGCCGAAGAGCGTGGCGACGGCGAACAGCGGGCTCCGGTCCAGCAGCTCGCCCACACCCGAGACGGCCAGTAGGTCGAAGAGCGCCATGTCGTCCTTTGGAACGCGCCAGAACCGCCTGGAGTCACACCCCAATCTACGCCGCGCCGACCGGCCACGCGAATCCGCGGGCGCCGCATGCAACCCTTTCGGCCGATGCAGAGTCCAAATCGGTGTGTGATGAATCCCGCGGCGACGCTGTCCGTACTGTTGTGGACATCACACAATGTCGATCTCACGGAGGTACCATGCGTTACGGGTGGGTGGTCTTGTTCGCGTCGGTCGGCCTGGTCTGGCCGGCAGGGGTGCAGGCACAGCGCGCGCCTGACGACGACGACGCGTCGGTGCGGTCGGTGGTGAAACGGGTCGAGGCGCGCGCGATACGGGCCGAGCCGCCACGGCTGGACGGCGTGCTCGACGATCCCGCCTGGCAGCTCGCCTAGCCGGCCACGGGTTTCGTCCAGATGCGGCCCAACCCGGGCGCGCCGAGCACCAGACGGGTGGAGGCGCGCGTCGTCTACGACGCTTCCGCGATCTACGTGGGGATGCGGATATACACCCACCCCGACTCCGTGGTCTCGCAGCTCGCCCGCCGCGATGCGTCCGGCGTGTACACCGACTGGGCGCACGTCATGATCGACAGCTACAACGACCGGCGCACCGGCTTCCGATTCTCGGTCACGCCGCGCGGGACGAAGAAGGACGTCCTGCACTTCGACGACTACAGCGAGGACCTGAACTGGGACGCGGTGTGGGACGTGGCCACCGCCGTCGACTCGCTCGGCTGGACCGCGGAGTTCCGCATCCCGCTCTCGCAGCTCCGCTACAGCGGGAACGATGGCGGCGCGCTGGTCTGGGGGATCAACTTCGGCCACGAGGTCGCGAGCAAAGGCGAGTCGGCGTGGTGGTCGCCGATCCTCCCCGACGCGGGCGCCTTCGTCTCGCAGGCCGGAGAACTGCACGGCCTCTCCGGGCTCGGCGCGACTCGTCGCCTCGAGCTGCTGCCGTACGCGGTCGGCGGGCTGACCCGCGCGCCGGGCGACGCCGCCAATCCGTTCTACGACGCGAACGACCCGCTGGGGAACGTCGGCGTCGACCTGCGCTACGGGATCACCTCCAACCTGACGCTCTCGGCCACGATCAACCCGGACTTCGGCCAGGTCGAGGCGGACGCGTCGGTCCTCAACCTGTCGGCGTTCGAGACGTTCTACCCGGAGAAGCGCCCGTTCTTCAAGGAGGGCTCGAACATCTTCGAGTTCGGCGTCGGTGTGGACGACGGGTCGGGCGAGGGGCTGTTCTACTCGCGACGGATCGGCCGCGCGCCGCAGCGAGGCGTCGGCGGTGGGTACGTCGACCGGCCGGACGTGACCACGATCCTCGGCGCGGCGAAGCTGTCGGGGAAGACGTCGAGCGGGTGGACGATCGGGTTCCTGGACGCCGTGACGGCGGAGGAGCGGGCGCGCGTAGCGGAACCGGACGGCCAGGTCGTGGAAACGCCCGTCGAGCCGATGACGAACTACATGGTCGGGAGCCTGGCGCGCGATTTCCGCCGCGGCATGAGTACGGTCGGGATGCTCTTCACCGCGACGCACCGCCGGCTGGGCGGCGACGGCGCGTTCGAGTTCCTCCCGTCGTCCGCGTACGCCGCGGGGGTGCGCGGCCGGCACCGCTTCGCGGACGGCTAGTGGGAGGCGAGCGGGTACGTCGCCGGGAGCCACGTCCGCGGCAGCGAGGCGGCGATCGAGCGCCTCCAGCGCTCGCCCGCGCGGTACTTCCACCGGCCGGACGCGGAGCACGTGGAGCTCGATCCGACGCGCACGTCGCTCACGGGCGCAGTCGCCAGCTTCGGCTTGTGGAAGATCGGCGGCAACGTCCGCGGCGGGTTCGGCGGGCACGTCCGCACGCCGGGCTTCGAGATCAACGACCTCGGCTTCCAGGACGACGCGGACATGTCGCTCTTCTTCGCCAACCTGCGCTACCACCAGTTCGAGCCGGTCTCGATCTTCCGCAACTTCTCCATCGGGATCAATCCTTCGATCGGGTGGACCACGGGCGGCGAGTACAACTGGGCCCAGATCGGGAACTTCGCCAACGCGCAGTTCACGAACTTCTGGAGCGGTGGTTGGTGGATGGGGTGGCGGCCGGCCGTGCTGAACACGGTCGCGCTCCGCGGCGGCCCCGCCGTCATGCGGCCGATGTCGCTGCGCTACGAGTTCTGGCTCGAGGGGGACAATCGCAAGCCGGTCTCGTGGGGTATCGGCACCTGGGGCGGCATGGAGTTCGACGGCGACGGCAAAGACAACGGCGTGTGGATGAATCTCAACGTGCGGCCGTCGGCCTCGCTCAACTTCTCGTTCGGGCCGCAGGTCGTACGCAATCGTCCGAGCTGGCAGTACGTGGGGCAGCCCCTGGCCGACGGCGAGCGGCACTACCTGGTGGGCGAGCTCGACCAGACCACGTTCAGCATGACCACGCGCGTGAACCTGACGCTCAGCCCGACGCTGTCGTTCGAGTTCTACGCCCAGCCGTTCATCAGCGGCGGCGAGTACCGCAACTTCCGCCGCGTCGCGAACCCGCGGGCCGAGAAGTTCGCCGACCGCTTCGAGCTGCTGGACCTGACGTACGACGAGGCGGCCGCGACCTACCACGCCGACCTCGACGGCGACGGCTCCGGCGACCTCGCCTTCGCGAACCCGGACTTCAACTTCAAGGAGATGCGCGGCAACGCCGTGCTCCGCTGGGAGTACCGCCCCGGGTCGACGCTGTACCTGGTCTGGAGCCAGAGCCGCACCGCCACCCTCTCGGGCGACGGCCTCACGGGCGAGCGGTTCGACCTGGGCCGCGACTTCGGCCGGCTCTTCAACCGCGACGACGACTACCTCACCCCCGTGACCAACGTGTTCATGGTGAAGGTGAGCTACTGGCTCAACTGGTAGCGGTCGGCGGCGCGGCCCGTCCGCCGGTGCCGCGCCAACCGGGTGCGTGGGCGGGCCCGGCTCGGGCCCGCCCTCACTCGTACCGCAACGACTCCACCGGATCGAGCGCCGCGGCCTTGCGGGCCGGGAACACGCCGGCGGCGAGGCCGATCAGCGTCAGGACCGCGACCGTCGTGAGCCCGATCGGCCAGGACAGCTTCGGGTTCAGCAGGAAGACCATCGCCTCGTTCGTGTTCGGCAGGCTGTCGACGAATAGGATGATCGAGGTGGCCACCAACAACCCGATCGTGCCGCCGCTCAGCGCGAGGAGCAGCGCCTCGAAGAGGAACTGGGCGACGATGTGACGCCGCCGCGCGCCGATCGCGAGCTTGATCCCGATCTCGCGCGTGCGCTCCCGCACGACGACGTACATGATGTTCGCCACGCCGACGCCCGCGACGATCAGCGTCAGCCCGCCGACGATGCCGAGGAAGATCTGGATCCCCAGCCCGAGGTTGCGGCTGAAGCGCTCCTCCTCGATGAAGTCCCACATGCTCAGCGCCGTTTGGTCGTTCGGGTCGAACTTGTGGCGCCGGCCAAGCACTTCGTACAGCCGCTGCTTCACCCGTTCCGCGACGAGCACGTCGCGCGGGTGCACGAGGATGTGGTTCACGTACCGATTCCCGTACAGCGTCCGGAACGTCGACGCCGGGATGATCGCGCGGTCGGCGTCCGGGCCGTTGTTCATGCTCGTCTGGAACTTCGGCTCCATGACGCCGACGACGGTGAACGGGACGTCGTCGATGTAGACCGTTTGGCCCACGGCCGGCTCGCCGCCGAACAGGCGCGCGGCGATCGAGTCGCCCAGGAAGACGACACGCCGGCGTTCGGCGATGTCCTTCGCGTTCAGGAATCGGCCGCCGCGAGCGGGAAACACGGTCCGCATCGCGGCGAACTCGGGGCTCACGCCCTCCATGTAGGTGCGGGCCCGGTTGGAGCCGGCCTCGAGCGTGACCGATCGGCCGTACGAGACGGCGACGAGGTCGACCTCGGGGATCGAGCGCCGGATCAGCGCCATGTCGTCCTCGGTCAGCCGGATCGGGCGCCCCGTCGGGAGCCCTTCGTACGGAATGCGCGTCTCGCCGCCGTAGACCATGAACATCCCCTGGCCGGCCCCGCGCAGCCCGTCCACGATCCCCCGCTTCACGCCCTCGCCGAAGGCCAGCATCAGCACGATCGCGAGCGTGCCCCACGTGACCGCGAAGGTCGTGAGGATCGCACGCGTCTTCTGCGACTTGAGGTCGCCCCAGAATTCCTGCAGCAGGATCTTGATCATGTCCTGAGGCACTCCACGACGTCGAGGTTGGCCGCCCGCCGCGCCGGGAACATCCCGGCCAGCCCCGCGATCGCGCCGAGGAGCGCGATCGTCGCACCGAGCACGGAAGGCGAGATCTCCGCACGGCCCACGTACTCCTGGATCGGCAGCATCCCGATCAGCCCGACCAGGGTGAAAGAGACGAGGAGGCCGAGGAGCGCGCCGGCGGCCACGATCAACGACGCCTCGAAGAGGAATTGCAGCATGATGTCGCGGCGTCGCGCGCCGATCGAGCGCTTGATCCCGATCTCGCGCGTCCGCTCGCGGACGACGATGTACATGATGTTCGCGACCCCGATCCCGCCGACCGTCAGCGTGAAGCACCCGACGACCGCGAGGAAGAGCTTGAACCCGAAGAAAATGTCGTTGAAGACCTTCAGCGTCAGCGTGGTGTCCCAGATCGAGATCGCGCCGTGGTCCTTGGGGTCGAAGGCGTAGCGTCGCCCGAGGACCTGGTAGACCCGCTCGCGCACGTGCCCCGCGTCCGCCGGCGTCGCGGCCTTGTAGACCAGGTTGTTCACGTAGCGCGAGCCGAGCAGCGCCTCGTGCGTGCTCGCCGGGATGAAGATCCGGTTCTGGTCCCGCGTGTTGTACGACGAGCTCTGCTTTTTCTTCTGCATCACGCCGATCACCAGGAACGGCGTGTCGCCGATGAAGATGGATCTGCCGACCGCGTCCTCGTCGCCGAAGAGGGTGCGCTTGACCTCGTCGCCCAGGACGGCGACGCGACGGCGCTGCTCGACGTCGATCGGGTTGAGGAAGCGCCCGCCCGGCTCCGGGATGATGTTGCGCATCTCGCCGTACACGGGCACGACGCCGGTGATGTAGGTGTTGGTGACCTTCGTCCCGTTGCGAGTGGGAAGCCACCGGCCGTACTCCGGGCTGACCGCCGTGATCTCCGGGATCTCGCGGGCGAGGATCTCGGCGTCGTCCGCCTTGAGCCGGATCGCGCGTCCTTCGCCGAACCCCTGGTACGCGCGGATCGTGCGGCCCGGGAAGACGATCGCGATCCCGTCGCCGATCCCCTTGGCCTCGGTGATCATGTGCTTTTCGAGCCCCGTGCCGAAGGCGAGGAGCACGACGACCGCGACGGTGCCCCACGTGATCCCCAAGATGGTGAGCGTGGTGCGCAGCCGCTGGGCGGCGAGGTCGTCCAGGAACTGCCGGATCAGGTTTGCGATGCGCATGGGCCCGACCGCTCAGCCGATGGTGCGCGCCGGCTTCTCGAGGACCCGCTCCCCCTCCGCGAGCCCGGAGACGACCTCGATGTTGATCGCGTCACTCAGGCCCGTCTGGATCTCGCGCTTCTCCGTGGTGCCGTCGGCGCGGAGCACGTTGACCCAGGCGCTGCCGTTCTCGAAGGTGACGACGCGCTCCGGGATGGCGAGCGCGTTCTCGCGCCGCTCGATGATGATCTCGGCGTTCGCGCTGTAGCCCGCGCGCAGCGTGGCGCCGCCGGTGTCGGTGAGGCGGATCTCGATCGGGAAGGTCGTCGCGTTATCCTGCTTCTTCGCCTTGAGCGAGATCTTGTCGACGACGCCGTGGATCTCCGCGTTCGGCAGCGCGCCGACGCGGATCACGACCGGCATCCCCTCGGCCAGCCGCCCGACGTCGATCTCGTCGACGGTGCCGCGGAAGATCAGGTCGTTCATGTTGGCCATGGTCATGAGGACCGTGCCTTCCTGGTAGCTGCTGAGCGGCACGACGGGGTCGCCGATCTCGACCATCTTCTCGAGGATGAAGCCGTCGATCGGGGACTTGACGACGGTCTCGATGCGGGTGTCGGCGATGGTGACCTTGCCCTGCTCGAGGAGCGCGAGGCGTTCGCGCGCGATCTGGAGCTGGACCTCCGCCTCCGCGAACCTGCGGTTCGTGGCCTCGAACTCCTGCTCCGAGACCAGGCCGCGCTCCTTGAGCTCACGCTGCCGCGCGAGCTCGCGGCGCAGGTTGTCGAGCTCGATCTCCCGGAGTTCCAGCTGGCGGCGAGCCTCGACGAGTTCGAGCGGCGTCGGGTCGGGGCGGATCTCGAGGAGCGGGTCGCCGGCGCGGACGAAGTCGCCGACGTCGGCGTATCGGTGCCGGACCACGCCCGAGACCTTCGATTTGACGCTGATCTCGACCTCCGGCTCGATCGTGCCGATCGCGAGCGCGCGGTCGACGAGCTCCATGCGTTTCACCTCGACGGTCGGCGCGGTGGTCGTCGCGCCGTCCGAATCCCGTAGGTACACGGCGCTGCCGACCAGGCCGACGCCGACGACCGCGCCGAGTACCATCTTCGTGGCTCGCTTCATTCGTGGGCTCCGTGGTGAGCTACGGTTGATTCACCGATAAGTGGTGTTCGCACGTTGGTGCGGTGCAAGGTCATGGGTTGTGCGGTCCCGTTGGCCGGGCACCCCTCGACCGACGCGCCACCTACGGCGGTTGCTGTCGTGGGGTTTCATGGTGGTCGCCCGGCCGCCCCCCTCTCCCCGCCCCCTTCCGCCCCGCCACCCCGCCCCCCGGGGCCTAGGGCTCAGGGCTCAGGGCTCAGGGCTCAGGGCTCAGGGCTCAGGCATTCGTGCCGCTTCGCCACCCTGCACCCCGAGCCCCAGGCCCCGAGCCCTAGGCCCTAAGCCCCAGGCCCCGAGCCCCAGGCCCCGAGCCCCAGGCCCCGAGCCCTAGGCCCCGAGCCCTATGCCCCGAGCCCTATGCCCTAGGCCCCAGGCCCCGAGCCCTAGGCCCCGAGCCCTATGCCCTAGGCCCTCCCCACGCACACAACTTGCACCGCTCGCCCACCATGTCGCAGCACAACATCGCATGGATCTGCCTCATCGCCGGCCTGGCCGCCGGCTGCCGCGAGGAGCCGGACGAGATCGCGGCGCGGGCGCCGTCCAGCCAGACGTTCCACCAGGCGGTCGAGGCGGTGTTGCCGGCGGTCGTCTACATCCAGGTCGAGGCGCGGCCCGGGCGCATGGGCGGGCTGTTCGGGCTGATGCCGGACGCGGCGCCGGAGCCGTCGCCGGCGCACGGCGCGGGGTCGGGGGTCATCGTCTCGGAGGACGGCTACATCCTGACCTCGGACCACGTGGTGCAGCAGGCCGACCGGGTGTCGGTCATGCTACACGACCGGCGGCAGTTCGAGGCGCGGGTCGTCGCCCGGGACCCGAGCACGGACGTGGCGGTGCTGAAGATCGATGCGACCGGTCTGCCCGTCGCGCGGCTCGGGGATTCGGACCGGCTGCGGCTCGGCGACTGGGTGCTCGCGCTCGGCAGCCCACTCGGACTGCAGTTCAGCGTGACCGCCGGCGTGGTCAGCGCGACGGGGCGCGCGATCGGAATCCTGAACGGGCAGCAGCGGACGGCGCCGCTCGAGCACTTCATCCAGACGGATGCGGCGATCAACCCGGGGAACTCGGGCGGGCCGCTGGTCAACCTGGCGGGAGAGGTGGTGGGGATCAACACGGCGATCGCGAGCCCGACGGGGTTCTTCGCGGGGTACGGCTTCGCCGTCCCGATCAACCTGGCGCGGCGGGCGGCGGCGCAGCTAATCGAGCACGGCCACGTGCGCCGCGCGTATCTGGGCGTGCTGCTGAACAACGTCGACGCCGCGGACGCGAAGGTCTACGGGCTGGAGACGGCGCAGGGCGCGGAGGTCGTGAGTCTCGAGCCGATCAGCCCGGCGGCGAAATCGGGGATCCAGCTCGGCGACGTGATCGTCGGGATCGCGGACCGGCCGGTCGCGACGGTGAGCGACCTGCAGGCCGCGCTCGCGGCGCTGGAGCCGGGCGCGACGGTCCCGGTCGACGTGATCCGTTATGGAACGGCCGTGCGCGTGCCGGTCGAGCTGGGGCTGATCCGGTCCGGCGTGAAGCCGGAGCCATCGCCGCCGCTCGAGGGTCCGACGCGCGTCGGTTTCTCGCTCGCGGTCGACGGCGGGCGCCTCGTCGTCGCCTCGGTGCACCCGTTCTCGGCCGCGGCGCGGGCCGGGATCCGGCCGGGTCAGCAGATCGTGCAGGTGAACCGCCGCGAGGTCTCGACCATCGAGGAGTTCGTCGCCGCCGTGAACGAGGCGGACGGCGACGTCGTCTCGATCATCGTCGTCGACCCGGAAGTGGGGCGGATGATCGTGAATTACGAGCTGCGACCCTGATCGCGGGGCGGGCACGCGAGGCGAGCGACCTCCCGGGACCGCGGCCGCGCGACGACCGGGCGGGCGCCGACTGGCCGCGTTCCGGCTGCCCGCGTTCCGACCGGTCGCCCGCGTACCCGGCCGGCGGCGTCCGCGATCGGCCCGGCGTTGACCGCGCGAGGTCGTCGTAACTACATTCCGCGCATGACGATACGCGGAAGTTCGGGTGATTTGCGGCTGGTCCTCGTCGACTTCGACGACACGCTCGTCGACACGGCGCCTCGCTTCCAGAACGCTCGGCGCGCGCTCTTCGATCTCCTGACCGCCGAAGGGTTCGACGCCGGCGTCGTGCATCGCGTCCACCACGACGAAGTCGACCGCGAGATGGTGGACCGGTACGGGTTCGGTCCGCTGCGTCTCGAACCGTCGTTCCGGGAGACGTACCTGCGGTTGTGCGCGCTGGAGGGGTGGGATCCGGACCCGGCCGTCGTCGCGCGGTGCGTCGCCATCGCGCGCGACGTGATCGGTCCGCCTCCGTGCTACGACGGTGCGATCGAGGCGCTCGCCCGGCTCGCCGCGCACGTCGACACCGCGATCTACACCCAGGCGGGCGACCCGGACTACCAGTTCGACTGCATCCGCAAATCGGGGGTGCTCGACGTGGTCCCGGCGGATCGGATCCGGATCTGTCGGCGCAAGACGGTCGACGAGTACCGCGCGACGCTGGCGCATTTCGGCGTGGCCGACCCGGGCGCGGCGTGCATGGTGGGGAACAGCATCCGCAGCGACATCAACCCGGCGCTCACCGTGGGGTCGCGAGCGATCCTGGTCGAGGTAGAGGATCCGTGGATCTTCGACGTGGTGGAGCCGGTATCCGGGTCCTTCGCGCGCGTCCGACGGTTCCCCGAAGCGGTCGACCTCCTCGTCGCTCCTCCGGAGTCCTCGCTGCGCCCCGATACGGTCGGCCACCGCGTCTCGCCTCCCGTGTCCTCTCCCCGCCCCGGCGTTGAATCGGCGTAAACCGGCCGGGCGCGGCGAATCCGCCGAATCGCGGGCCGATGCGACATTGTGTCGGCAACGCGCGATTGTTATGCTTGTGGCGTTCCCTATCGATTCCCCGAGAGTTCCTCGCCGAATCCCACAACGTTGATGGCGACGACGCCCGAATTCCGGTTCCGTGCGCTCGGGACGCTGGACCTGCGTAACGCGGCAGGCGTCGAGGTCGGATCGTTGCTCGCGCAGCGGAAGCGCCTTGCGGTCTTCGTCTACCTCGCGCTCGCGCAGCCGCGAGGGTTCCATCAACGCGACCGGCTTCTGGGGCTGTTCTGGGCGGAGCTGGAGGAAGAGCGGGCCCGGAACGCACTGAACAAGGCGGTGCACCACCTTCGCATGTCCCTGGGCGACGAGGCGGTGCAGCGTCGGGGCGACGGCGAGGTGTCGCTGGACTTCGGCAGGGTCGAGTGCGACGTCCACGAATTCGAGCGCGCCGTGCGGGAGGACCGGCTGGAGGACGCGCTGTCGCTGTACGGCGGGGATCTGCTGCCGGGCTTCTATCTGGAAGACTCGTGGGAGTTCGAGCAGTGGCTGGAGCGCGAGCGGGCGCGGCTCCGGGACCTGGCGCGCGATGCGGCGTGGACGCTGTCGGAGCGGGCCGAGCGGGCCGGCTCGATCGATGATGCGGTCCGGTGGGGTCAGCGGGCGATCGGGCTGAGTCCGGGCAACGAGGTCGATTTCCGGCGCTACCTGCTGCTTCTGGACCGGATCGGCGACCGGGCGGGCGCCATGCGCGAGTACGAGGCGTTCGCGAGAGAGCTGCAGGCGACGTACGGCGTCGAGCCGTCGCCCGAGACGCGGCAGCTCGTCGAGGCGATCCAGGCGCGCGAGGCGGTGGCGGGCCCGGTCGTACGCGCGGCCGCCGGCCCGACGGAAGCCGCGCCGCCCGGCGCCGTCGTGGACCATGCACCGGCCGGCGTCGGCCCGAACCGAGCGGCTGACACCGGCGTCGCGGACCGGGCACCGGTCGCGTTCGAGCCCGCCGCGGCCGCGGATGGCGCCCGGAGCGGGCGGGGCGCCCCGAGTGGTCGGATCTGGCGCTGGGTGGCGGCGGCCGTCGTCGTGGCCGTGGTCGTCGGCGCGGTCGCGAAGCTCCGCGGCGAACCGGAGCCCCAGGCGCCGAGCGTCGACGCGATCGCGATCTTTCCGTTCGCGGTCCACGGCTCCGAGGAATTCGGCTACCTGCGCGAGGGGCTGGCGTCGCTACTCACGTCGGCGTTGAACGTGGGCGAGCTGCGGGTGGTCAGCCATCGCGCGGTCCTCGACGCGCTGGCGGGCGATGGCGGGCGGTTGACCGCCGAACGGGCGCGGGAGGTCGCGCGCCGGCTCGGTGCCGGCGTTTTCGTGCTCGGCGACGTCGTCGAGGCGCGGAACAGGGTGCGCATCTCGGCGTCGTTCCACGACGTGGCCGGCGCGTCGCCCGTGGTCGACGTCGCGGAGGTGCAGGGAGACGCGGCGGAGCTCTTCACGCTGGTGGAAGAGCTCGCGAAGAAACTGCTCGCGGCGCGCAGGCCGGGGGTTGGGGTGCAGCGGACCGAGCGGCTGCTCCTGGCGACGCGGTCGGCCGAGGCGCTCGAGGCGTACGTCGAGGGCGAGCGCGAGTACCGGGTCGGGCGGTACGCCGCGGCGGTGGCGGCGTTCCAGCGGGCCGTCGCCGCGGACACCGGCTTCATGCTGGCGTACATGCGGCTCAGCCAGGCCGCGAACTGGACGGGGAGCGTCGGGCTCTCGACATGGGCCGGGACGCAGGCGGCCCAGATAGCGCTGAGGACCGAGAGCTTGCCGGAGCACGAGCGCCTGAGCGCGCTGGCGTGGGGCGCGTACATCGCCGGGCGACCCGACACGGCGATCATGCTGTACCGGCAGGTGCTGGCGCGGGACTCGCTGGACTCGACCGCGTGGTTCGTCACCGCCGAGACGCAGTACCACTGGCTCCCGCTGATCGGGATTCCGGCCGAGGAATCGAGGCCGGCGTGGGAGCGCGTGATCGCGCTGGACTCGGCGAACGCCGGTGCGTCGATCCACCTGGCCCGGATGGCTGCGATCCGCGGAGACCGGCAGGAGTTCGAGAAGTGGGCCTCCCGCGTCAGCGCGCTGCGCCCCGACCGGGACCGCGCGATCGAGTTGGAGCTCCTGCGCGCGTACGCGTTCGGCGACGCGGCCGCCCGACGGGCCGCGTCCACGCGCCTCGCGCTGGCGAGCAACCCGGAGGTCGTGTCCGACCTGCTGGTGAGCGCGGCGGTGGCCTCGAGCGACCTCGCGGGCGTGAGCGAGCATCTCGTCCAGCACCTCATACCGGAGGAGATCATCAACTCGACGGTCCGCCCGATGTCCCTCCGGTACGCCCTGGAGCTCCTGGTAGGGCGCGGCAGGATCGCCGACGCGCATGCAATGGTCGAGCGGCTGCGGCCGCATTACTCGATCTGGGCGCTGGAGCAGAGCGCGATACTGCTCACGCTCCCGTTCGTTCCGGTGAAACAGGCGGAGCTGCGGGCGATCCGGCAGACGCTCGGCCAATCGTCGGTCGAGCCGGCCGATCGGGCGTACCTGCTGGGCCTGGTCTCGATCCGGCTCGGCGACACCAGATCCGCGCTGACGCACGCGGCTCGGCTGGAGTCGCTCGGCGCTGACCAGGCGGACGTCGAGATGGCGCGGCGGCTCGCGCGCATACTGCGCGCCGAGGTCGCCCTCGCGGAAGGACGGCCCGAGGAAGCGTTGCGCATCCTCGGCCCGCCGCGCCTGCCGGACAGCGTGCTCCACGTCGCGACGCACCACGGCTGGACGCACGAGCGGTGGCTGCGTGCCGAACTGCTCTCGCGGCTGGGCCGGGACGATGAAGCGCTCCGGATCTACGACAGCTTCCCCAGCCCCAGTGGTCACGACCTCGCCTTCGTCGCCCCGTCGCACGAGCGGCGAGGCGAGATCTACAGGCGCAAGGGGGACATCGAGCGGGCGACGTCGCATTTCGCCCGCGCCGCCGCCTACTGGCGCGACGCCGATCCCGTCCTGCGCGCCAGGGCGACGGAACTCATGCGCAGGGTGGCGGCGGGCGCCCAATAGCTCCGCCGGCCGCCGGATTGTCTCGACGCGACATCCCGCGTAACTTGCCGATCCTTGCCGGGCGGGCGGCCGCGCTTCGCCGCGCCTGCCGCAGTTCCACACGTCAGCAGGAGAAACGAAGGATGCCGAGGTCCATCGTCCTTGGCGCGCTGTGCCTTGCCCTCGCGGCCGCGCCGACCGCGGCCCAGACCGGGCCAGGCGGATGCGACGGCGACGCGCGCCGCTATTGCGACGAGATCGAGCGCCTGGCCGCGCACCCCGCCGTGCGTCGCGCGCTCGACCACATCGCGGCCACCGATGCCGACGCCGTGCGGGACCTGATCACGCTGACCGAGATCCCCGCGCCGCCGTTCATGGAGGAGGCGCGCGGCCGCAAGTACGCCGAGATGCTGAAGGAGGCGGGCGCCGACAGCGTCTGGACCGACGCGGCCGGGAACGTGATCGCGCTGCGGAAGGGCCGCACCGGCGGCCGTGTCCTCGCGATCTCCGGCCATCTCGACACCGTCTTCCCCGAAGGGACCGACGTGACGGTGACGCAGCGCGGCGACACGCTCTTCGCGCCCGGGATCGGCGACGACACCTGGGGGCTCGTCGTCGTGCTGCAGACGCTGCGCGCGCTCGAGGCAGCCGGCGTCGAGACCGAGGCCGACGTCCTCTTCATCGGCACCGTGGGCGAGGAAGGGCTCGGCGACCTGCGCGGCGTGAAGCAGCTCTTCGGCCCCGATGGCCCGAAGATCGACGCCTTCATCTCCGTCGACGGCACGGGCGACGAGCGGATCGTGAACCAGGGCCTCGGCTCGCGGCGCTATCGGGTCACGTTCAAGGGGCCGGGCGGCCACTCCTGGGGCGCGTTCGGGATCGGCAACCCGACGCACGCGCTCGGCCGCGCGATCCACCTCTTCGACGAGGAAGCCGACCGCTTCACCAGGGAAGGCGCGCGGACGAGCTACAACGTCGGGCGGATCGGCGGCGGCACGTCGGTCAACTCGATCTCCTTCGAGGCCTGGATGGAGGTCGACATGCGCTCCGAGAGCCAGTCGCGGCTGATGGAGATCGACTCGATCTTCCGGGCCGCCGTGCAGCGGGCGCTCGAGGAGCAGAACGCCGTGCGCCGCCGGGGCGACTCGCTCCGCGTCGAGGTCGAACTCGTCGGCGACCGGCCGTCGGGCGAGATCGACCCCGCGACGCCGTTCATCCAGCGTGCCATCGCCGCGACCCGCCACTTCGGCCGCAACCCCGGCCTCACGGTCTCGTCGACCGACGCGAACGTCCCGATCGCGCTCGGGATCCCCGCGATCACGATCGGCGGCGGCGGCGTCAGCGGCGACGCCCACTCGCCCGAAGAGTGGTTCATCCCCCGCGACACCGCCCGCGGCATCCAGCGCGCGTTGCTGATCGTGGTGGCGGAGGCGGGGTTGGCGGATGGGACGGCGTCGGATAGGTAGGGGTAGAGGCGGCGAAGTCCCAACGCAATCGCCCCTCTCGTCGGCCCGTGCGTGTGGCCGGCGGGAGGGGCGTTCTCATGCCTGTTGCCCCTTCGGGTCCGGCCACTGTAACCGGCAACCGGATCTGGCAACAGGTCGGTCCGGACACGGTGCGCCGCGTCTACTTCGACTACTACTCGAACAGCAAACTCCTTGCGGCGATTCGGACGCCGGAGTCGACGAAACCTGATTCGATTTACTATGACACCCTAGGCAACGTTCGTCGCACGCGGACCCCGCTCGGCTACGTCGAGCTGATCTACCGCGGTGCGATCGGGCGGGACACGCTCGTCTACTCGCCGGTCGATACGACGCACACGAGCGACGCGACCCTGCTGGCCTCCGGAGCCTGGGTGCGCACGACCTACGACCTTGCCGACCGGCCGCTCGTGGTGACGCAGTGGGGCCCAGGGGTGACGACCGGCTCTCCGGTGCCCTCCCGCACGGTACCGCCCGACAGCGTCAAACTCACTCACACCTACGACGCGCTCGGCCGGCTCACGCGCCGCATCGTCCCGCAGGCGAGTTACGATTCACTCAACTGCATGAACTACGGGTACTGCCCGGGCTTCTCCTTCCCGACGATCGATGTGGACGGGAAGCCCGGACTCTGCATTCCGGCCGATACGGCGTACTTCGAGTACGATGCGGCGGGGCGTCTCACGCGGGCGGACAACATGTACGCCCAGGTGCGGCGCACCTACAAGCCGAACGGGTTGTTCGACAAGGAGGAGCTCCGGATCCGTACGTACTACCGCTCCGGCAAGCTGAACGACTGCGGCGAAGAGGCACCCGAACCGATGTCGGCCGTGCCGACGCTCGAGGCGGACTTCGACAAGCACGTCTATGTGACCGAGCGCACCTACGACCTGGATGGGCGTAGGCTCACGCTCACGCACCCGCTCGGCGGCGGCACGCAGCACTACTACTACAATGCGTCCCCTGGAGTGCTGGACTCGATCAAGGACCCGCTCGGCAACAAGGTCCGCTTCCATTACGACAAAGAACTGCGACACACGGGGACGACGTACCAGACGGCGGTGGGCGACCTGGGCGAGTGGGTTTCGTACGATGACGACGGACGTGTGGACACCCTGTCTGCGCCGCACGGGGTCGGGGCGACGCTGGTACGTGATGCGCGCGGTCGGGTCGTGAGCGGGACGATCAACTCGGTCGTGGGCGGCTCCTACCAGGTCAAGCTCTGGTATCACGGGCTCGGGGCGCTGGTCGCGTCGAGCGGGCTCACGGGCCAGAGCCCCTTCGAGGAGATGGACGTCGATGCGCTGGGCAACCGGGTTTTGCACCGGGTGAACGGGGCGTTCTCTGGCCACACCGACCGCTGGCGGAGGATGACGTACAACGCCTGGGGACAGCTGGAGGCTGTGTGGGTGGGGGCAAACGACCCCAAGCCGTATCCGAGCTACGACTACCGCATGGACTACCTCTACGACCAAAGCGGCAACCTGCACCGCGCCTACGGCTATGAGACGAAGCCCGGCAGGGTGGACGACGAGTCGGTCAGCTACTACGGCGCGGACGAGAAGCTCCGCGTCTATAACCGACACGTGGGGCTCGGCACCTCGCTGCCGGGCGGGGTTTACGAGGAGTACCGCTACGATGCGCTCGGTCGCCGAGTATTGGTCCGTTCGATTGCGACGTCGTCGTGTACGTCCCAGGCGTGCGACAGCTACATCGAGCGCACGGCTTGGGATGGCGACCAGGTACTCATGGAGATTCGCGCGCCGGGCAAGCACGGTGTCATCCACAGCGACCTCGAAAACGAAAACGCGGTGGGCCTTGCGGCCGACGGCTACCCGTTCGGGCGGGTGAGGTACGTGCACGCGGGCGAGATGGACCTGCCGCTCGTTATCATCCGTGAAAACATGCAGAACCAGCCGCAGCAGGTCGCGGTTGCGCCACACGCGAACTGGCAGGGTGACTTCGAGGTGGGTACCATCCTGCGGAGCAGCGATCCGTCAACGACTTCGTTGATCGGTACGCCGACGACCATGTGCTCTGGCCAGTACGGCTGTCCGCTCATCACGTGGCCGGGCAACCAGACAACGGCCGACGGGGAGAGGACGTTCACCACCTGGCCGAGTTGGTTCGGCAGCCTCGCGCGGCAGAAGGAAGACGGGAGCGGCTTGCAGTACATGCGCAACCGCTATTACGATCCGAAGACGGGGCGCTTTACGCAGCAAGACCCGATCGGGCTTGCCGGTGGGCTGAATTGAGGTGACCCCCGGAGCCTGATCCAGCTATTATGGGAGTCCGAACCGCCCG
>CALBZE010000049.1 GCA_937889645.1 uncultured bacterium | reverse complement strand
GGTCGGTCGTGATGCTGTCGCCGAGCAGCGCGAGCACCCGCGCCCCGCGGATGTCCTCCACCTCGCCCGGGACGCGCGGCATGTCGACGAAGTACGGCGGGTGCTTCACGTACGTCGACGACTCGTCCCACGCGTACTCGTCGCCCTCCGGCACCGGGAGCGAGCGCCAGCGCTCGTCGCCGTCGAAGACCGTCGCATACTCCTTCTCGAACATCTCCTGCCGCACCGAGCGACGGATCGTATCCTGGATCTCGTGCTGCGTGGGCCAGATGTCGCGCAGGAAGACGGAGCGGCCGTCCTTGTCCGTGCCGATCGGCTCGTTGTAGGGGTCCCAGTCCATCCGCCCGGCGATGGCGTACGCCACGACCAACGGGGGCGAGGCGAGGAAGTTGGCGCGCACGTCGGGGCTGATCCGCCCCTCGAAGTTGCGGTTGCCGGAGAGGACCGCGCAGGCGACGAGGTCGCCCTCGGCGATCGCCTTCGACACCGCCTCGGGGAGCGGCCCGGAGTTCCCGATGCACGTCGTGCACCCGTAGCCCACCAGGTTGAAGCCGAGCTGCTCGAGGTAGGGCGTGAGTCCGGCGTCATCGAGGTAGTTGGTCACGACCTTCGAGCCCGGCGCGAGCGACGTCTTGACCCAGGGCTTGGAGGCGAGCCCGCGCTCGACCGCCTTCTTCGCGATCAGCCCCGCGGCGACCATCACCGACGGGTTCGAGGTGTTGGTGCAGCTCGTGATCGCCGCGATCACGACCGAGCCGTCGCGGATCTCGACCTCCTGGCCGTTGACGACGCACTTCACGCCCGGCCGCGCCGACGCCACCGCGACCTCGGCCGCCTCGCCGCCCTCCCCTTCCCACCGCGCGATCGACGCCGGCGCCGCCCTGGCGGCCGTGCCGTCGAGGAGCTGGTCGAGCGCCTCGGCGAAGGCCGGCTTCGCGCGCGAGAGCGGGATCCGGTCCTGCGGCCGGCGCGGACCCGCGATGCTCGGCTCGACCGTCGACAGGTCGAGCGAGAGCGTGTCCGTGTACTCCGCCGCCCGGGTGTCCGGCGTATGGAAGAGGCCCTGCTCCTTCATGTACGCCTCGACCAGCGCGATCTGCTCCTCGCTCCGGCCCGTGAAGCGCAGGTAGCGCAGCGTCTCGGAGTCGACGGGGAAGATCCCGACCGTCGCGCCGTACTCGGGCGCCATGTTCGCGATCGTCGCCCGGTCCGCCAGCGGCAGGCTCGCCAGCCCGGGGCCGAAGAACTCGACGAACTTCCCGACGACGCCCTTCTTGCGCAGCATCTCGGTGATCCGGAGCACCAGGTCCGTCGCCGTCGCGCCCTCGGGGAGCTCGCCCTCCAGCCGGAAGCCGATCACCTGCGGGATCAGCATCGAGACCGGCTGGCCGAGCATCGCCGCCTCTGCCTCGATCCCGCCGACGCCCCAGCCCAGCACGCCCAGCCCGTTGACCATCGTGCTGTGCGAGTCCGTCCCGACCAGCGTGTCCGGGTAGGCGATGCGGCGCCCGTCCGCGCCCGCGGCGTCGAAGACCACCCGCGCCAGGTACTCGATGTTGACCTGGTGCACGATCCCCGTCCCCGGCGGCACGACCTTGAAGTTGTCGAACGCCCGCTGGCCCCACCGCAGGAACGCGTACCGCTCCCGGTTGCGACGGTACTCCAGCTCGACGTTCGTCTCGAACGCGATCCGCGTCCCGAACTCGTCCACCTGCACCGAGTGGTCGATGACCAGCTCCGCCGGCTGCAACGGGTTGATCTTCTTCGGATCCCCGCCCATGCGACGCATCGCGTCGCGCATCGCGGCCAGGTCCACCACCGCCGGCACGCCGGTGAAGTCCTGCATCAGCACGCGCGCCGGCGTGAACGCGATCTCGCGGTCCGGCTCCGCCTTCGGGTCCCAGCGGACGAGCGCCTCGACGTCGTCCGCGGTGACCACCCGCCCATCCTCTGTGCGCAGCAGGTTCTCCAGCAGGATCCGCTGCGAGTACGGCAGGCGCGCGACGTCGAAACCGGCCTGCTCCAACGCGCCCAGCCGATAGATCTCGTATTCACGCCCCCCGACCTTCAGGGTCGAACGGCTCCCGAAGCTGTTCTTCATTCCGTCCACCTCTCTCCCGCTCGCACGGGTCGTCGTCTCGGATGTTCGTCGCCGAGTATGGGTATTATGCGCGAGGAGGGGCGGATGCGCTACCCGGCCGGCCCGCCCCGGCCCGCCCAGCCCCACCCCACGAGGGCTCGGGGCTCGGGGCTCAGGGCTCGGGGCTTTGGGGTTGGGGCTTTGGGGTTGGGGGGGTCGGTGTTGGCCGGGCCGGAGCTCATGGCAGTGGCCGTGGGCGCCGTTGCGCTCACGGCGGACGCGGGTTGCGGGGCTGATCCCGGCGACGACGCGGTGGCCGCCGGCACGACGGTCACATGGCGTGGTCGTAGTCGAGGGCGGGCGGGCGTCCCGCCGGGCCGGGGCCCCGGGATGCCCGCACGCGCGCTGTGCATCCTCCGACCGGCTCGGATTCTCCGCCCGGTCTGCACCCTGATCCGCCGCCGCCCCGCCCCGCCCCGCAAGGGCTCGGGGCTCAGGGCTCGGGGCTCAGGGCTCGGGGCTCAGGGGTGGGGAGACCACCTGACCCCTGAGCCCCGAGCCCTGGGCCCCGGGGTAGCGGCCGGGCGGGGCGGTAGGGGCCGAGGCGGTGGGCGGCGGCGGGGCCACCACGAACTGCTCCGCCTCCGTCGACCCCAGCAGCGCCGCCGTCGCGGCGTCGCCGCCGCTCACAGCCAGGAGAATGCGATCGAAGTACCCCGCGCCGGCCTCGCGCTGGTGGCGGACGGCGGAGTATCCGTCGGCCTCCAGGGCGAACTCACGCTGCTGCAACGCGACGTACGCCGACATGGCCTCTTCCCGGTACCGTCGCGCCAGCTCGAAAGTGTGGAGGTTGACGAGGTGCCACCCGGCCAGCGTGATGAATTGGAAGCGGTACCCCATCGCCTCGATCTCGCGCTGGAACCGGGCGATCGCGTCTTCATCGAGGTTGCGCCTCCAGTTGAACGACGGCGAGCAGTTGTAGGCGAGGGGCTTGCCGGGGTAGTGGGCGTGGATCGCCTCGGCGAAGCGCCGCGCCTGCTCCAGGTCCGGCGTCGACGTCTCGAACCAGAGCAGGTCTGCATACGGCGCGTACTCGAGCGAGCGGCGGATGGCGACGTCGAGCCCGCCGCGCACGCGGAAGTACCCCTCCGGCGTGCGCTCCCCGGTCAGGTATTCCCGGTCCCGCTCGTCGACGTCGCTCGTGAGGAGCGTGGCCGAGAGCGCGTCCGTGCGGGCGATGATCAGCGTCGGCACGTCGAGTACGTCGGCGGCGAGGCGCGCGGCGTTGAGCGTGCGGATGAACTGCCCCGTCGGGACGAGGACCTTCCCGCCCATGTGCCCGCACTTCTTCTCGGCGGCGAGCTGGTCCTCGAAGTGGACGCCCGCGGCGCCGGCCTCGATCATCGCCTTCATCAGCTCGAAGGCGTGGATCGGCCCTCCGAACCCGGCCTCCGCGTCGGCGACGATCGGCACGAGCCAGTCCCGGGACGCGACGTCGCCTTCCATCCATTCGACCTGGTCCGCGCGCAGGAGCGCGTTGTTCAGGCGACGCACCAGCGCAGGCACGCTGTTCGACGGGTAGAGGCTCTGGTCCGGATAGGTGTGCCCGGCCAGGTTCGCGTCGGCGGCGACCTGCCAGCCGCTGACGTAGATCGCCTCGAGCCCCGCCCGGACCATCTGCACCGCCTGGGCGCCCGTGAGCGCGCCGAACGTGCGGATCGCCTCCCCGCTCCGGATCCGCGCCCAGAGCCGTTCCGCGCCGCGCCGCGCCAGTGTGTGTTCGATGCGGATCGAGCCGCGCAGGCGGATTACGTCTTCCGCGCCGTAATCGCGGCGCACCCCGGCCCATCGCTCCTCGGTCGCCCAGCGACGCTCGAGCTCGGCGGCCTCGAGTGCGGGGTTCGGCCGGGCGGCCGCGAGGCCGGGGTCGGGCCGGGGGGCCGAGAGCCTGGGCTCGTGGGGGGCGGCCGAGAGCGCCGGGTCGGGTCCGGCCGCCGTGAGCGCGGGGTCGGGTCCGGCCGCCGAGAGCGCGGGGTCGGGTCGGTCGTCCGTCGACGTCTCCTGCGGATCGTTCGTGTGCACGCGTCCCTCCGTGGGCTAGGGCAGCATCCGGTAAGCGGGAATGGTGAAGAAGCCGACGAACTCGTCCGCCAGGACCAGCTCGTCCAGCAGCCGAGCCGCCTCCGTCAGGCGCGCGGCATCGGCACCGGGCTCGGTCAGGAGCCGCTGCAGCTCCCGCTCGCGCATCGACCGGTACCGCGCACCGTTGAACGGCTCGCCGTTGTTCAGCACGACGCCGTGGCGACGCCACTGCCAGAGCTGCGCCCGCGCGATCTCCGCCGTCGCCGCGTCCTCCATCAGGTTCCGGATCGCGGCCGCGCCGACCCCGCCCAGCCAGGCGGCCAGATACTCGAGCGCGACGCGGATGTTGGCGACCACGCCGTCGACCGTGATCCGCCCGCCCGGCACGCGCACGTCCAGCAGGTCCTCCGCGCGGACGCGCACGTCCTCGCGCAGCCGATGCTTCTGGTGCGGGCGGTCGCCCAACACCTCGTCGAAGACCTCGCGAGCGACCGGGACCAGGTCGGGGTGCGCGACCCACGTACCGTCGAAGCCGTCGCCCGCCTCCCGGACCTTGTCCTCGCGGACCTGCGCCAGCGCGTGCTCGTTCACCGCCGGGTCGCGACGGTTCGGGATGTACGCCGCCATCCCGCCGATCGCGTGCGCTCCTCGCCGGTGGCACGTCCGCACCAGCAGCTCGGTGTACGCCCTCATGAACGGCACCCGCATCGTGACCGCGCTCCGGTCCGGGAGCAGGAACGACGAGTGCGCGCGGAACTTCTTGATGACGCTGAAGATGTAGTCCCACCGCCCGGCGTTCAGACCCGCCGCGTGCTCGCGCAACTCGTAGAGGATCTCCTCCATCTCGAACGCCGCCAGGATCGTCTCGATCAGCACCGTCGCCCGGATCGTCCCCCGCGGGATCCCGAGCGCCTCCTGCGCGAAGACGAAGACGTCGTTCCAGAGCCGCGCCTCCAGGTGGTTCTCGAGCTTGGGGAGGTAGAAGTAGGGCCCCGACCCGCGCGCCAGCAGCTCGCGCGCGTTGTGGAAGAAGAACAGCCCGAAGTCGAAGAGCGACGCCGAGATCGGCTCGCCGTCGACCTCCACGTTCTTCTCCGGCAGGTGCCACCCGCGCGGCCGCACGACCAGCGTGGCCGTCCGCTCCGCGAGCCGGTACTCCTTCCCCTCCGGACTCGTGAACGTGAGCGTGCCGCGCACCGCGTCCTGCAGGTTCGCCTGCCCCTCGACCACGTTGCGCCACGTCGGCGACAGCGCGTCCTCGAAGTCCGCCATGAAGACCCGCGCCCCCGAGTTGAGCGCGTTGATCATCATCTTGCGGTCGACCGGCCCCGTGATCTCGACGCGCCGGTCCTCCAGGTCCGGCGGCGCCGGCGCCACGGTCCACTCCGCGCGCCGCACCTCCTCCGTCTCCGGCAGGAAGTCCGGCCGCTCCCCCGCGTCCAATGCCGCCTGCCGCTTCGCCCGCAGTTCCAGCAGCTCCCGCCGCCGCGCCCCGAACCGACGCTGCAGCTCGACCACGAACGCCAACGCCTCCGGCGTCAACACCCGCCCCGCCGACTCGCTCCGCTCCGACGGCAGCCGTACTCCTTCCGTGGTGACTTGGGTCATGACCAGTCCTCGAGGTGAGAGGAGGTTGTGCGCGGCGTCCCGGCGCGCCGCGATCAGGCGCCCGCACAGCAGGGGGCATGCCAGGGGGTGGAAGGCGAGAGACAGCGAGTGCGGGCGGGCGGGCGGGCGCCGCTCGTGGCGTGGCGTCGCTCGTGGCGTGGCGTCGGCGGGCACCACTCACCATGTGGCGCCGCTCGTGGCGTGGCGCCGGCGGGCACCGCTCACCATGTGGCGCCGGCGGGCACCGTTCGGGTGGCCCGCACGGCGACGCCGGAGCGAACGCATGAGATCGCGTCGCCCGCCGGCGCCCGGCCGCCTTGCGTAGGGCACGAGATCGCCTCGCACCCCGTATCGCCGGCAGCCAACCATGTAGAAACGTAGCGAGCGTCGCGACGAATCGGGAAGCTTGCTACGTTTCTACGAATATCGTGGTCAACTGCACACTCTGGCCGGCGCCGCGAGGCCGAGGTGCAACATTGCCACATTAGCGGGGGAAAACTGCACGACCTTCATCTGTTTCCGCGACGGTAGTGCAGTTTTCACACGGTCGCGCCGCCTGGCACCCCCGCCAGGCCGTGCGAACAGGCCAGCGCCCGGCGAACCCCGCCAGCGCCCGGCGAACCCCGCCAGCGCCCGGCGAACCCCGCCAGCGCCCGCCGCCTCGCGCCCTCGTGCCCTCGTGCCCACGCCCCGTCCACGCCCCGCCCACGCCCCGCCCACGCCCCGTCCACACCCCCTCCACGCTCCCACGCTCCCCCGCTCCCACGCGTCCCACGCGTCCCACGCGTCCCACGCGTCCCCCGCGTCCCCCCCGCCCTCCCCGCCCGCCCCGCGCAGCCTTCGCGGCCGCACCGACCCCCTCACAACGCCCTGAACCGTATCGGCAGCGCCACGATCACCCGCACCGGCTTCCCGTGGTCGATCGCCGGGCGGAATTCCATCATCTCGATCACGCTCTCGACGGCGGCGTCCAGAGCCTTGCTCCCGCTCGACTTCTGGATCTCGTACTTCTGCACCGTGCCGAACTCGTCGATCCAGAAGAGCACGACGACGGCGCCTTCGGCGTGCTCGCGACGCAGGATGTTCGGATAGCGTCGCTCGAGCTCACGCTGCACCTCCTCGCGGTTGATCAGCTCCGGCCGCACCATGTACGGCATGAAGTGCGCGTACGCCTCGAGCTCGTCCGCCTCGTCGGGGACCGGCGGCGGCTCCGGGAGCGGCGGCGCGTCGAGGCCGGAGTCCAGCTCCACGGGCTCGACGTCGACGACGTCGTCCGACAGCGCGACGCGGCTCACCACCGGGAGCGCCGGCGGCGCGATCCGCCCCGGCGCCGGCGGGATCTCGACCTCGGGAACCAGCGCGATCGACTGGAACGCCGGCGGCGCGCCCCACTCCTCCACACGTTCGACCCGCCACTCCGGCCCGAACTCGAGGATCAGCGCGTGCACGGCCACGGCCGCTGCGAGCGCCGCCGCCTGCCTTCGCCGTGACCCGGCCTTGAACCGATCGTGTGCGGTGCGTCGTGGGGGGCTCGACGGGGTGGGTGCTGCGGGCCGCGCGTCCATTCGACCTCCACTCGCGCGAGGAGTACTGCTTGCCTACGCGCGTTCCACAGCGCACCGCCCGTGCCAGCATGGTCATTTCGGGGAGAAACTGGCGGAGTGGATCGGGGAGCGCGCTCCGCCGGCCGGCAAAACGGAGCGCCCGGCGCCCTCACGGGCGCCGGGCGCATTCCGAATCGGAGCCGATCGCTACGCTCGCCGACCGGGCGTGCGCGGGCACCGGCCCGGCGGACGCGGGCAACGGCCAGGCGGCCGTGGGCACCGGCCCGGCGGACGCGAGCAACGGCCCAGCGGCCGTGGGCACCGGCCCGGCGGACGCGAGCAACGGCCCAGCGGCCGTGGGCGCCGGCCGGGCGTGCGCGGGCACCCGCCGCCCGCGCGCCGCGCCCGATCCTCACCGAAACCGCATCCCGTTCGGCGCGATCGTCCCCGGCTTCGGCGCTGCCGCTGCCGCGTCCTTCCGCCGTGCCCCGCGGTCGCCCTCTTTCCCTTTCCCGGCGGACCCTGCGCCGGCCCCAGCCCCCGCGCCGGCGCCGCCGATGTCCGGCTTCGACTTCATCGACAGCGCGATGCGGCTGCGCTCGAGGTCGACGGAGAGGACCGTGACGCGGACCTTCTGCCCGACGCGCACGATCTCGTTCGGATCCTTCACGAACCGGTCGGCGAGCTGGGAGACGTGCACGAGGCCGTCCTGGTGCACGCCGATGTCGACGAAGGCGCCGAATGCGACGATGTTCGTGACGACGCCCTCGAGAACCATCCCGGGCTTGAGGTCCTTCAGTTCCGTCACGTCGTCCCGGAACGCCGGCGCCTCGAAGCTCTCGCGCGGGTCGCGCCCGGGCTTCTTCAGCTCCTCGATGATGTCGTGGAGCGTAGGCAGGCCGACGTGCTCCGAGAGATAGCGCTCGGGCTCGATCCGCTCGATCATCGCCGTGTTCCCGACGAGGTCGCCGACCGAGGCGCCGAGGTCGCGGGCGATCGCCTCGACCAGGTCGTACCGCTCGGGGTGCACGGCGCTCGCATCGAGCGGGTGGTCGCCGCCGCGGATCCGCAGGAAGCCGGCCGCCTGCTCGAACGCCTTGGCGCCCAGGCGCGGCACCTGGAGCAGCTCGCGGCGCGAGCGGAACCCGCCGCGCTCGTCGCGCACGCGGACGATCGCCTGCGCCAGCGCGGGGCCGATCCCCGAGACGTACGAGAGGAGCGGCGCGGAGGCGGTGTTCACCTCGACGCCGACGCGGTTCACGCAGCTCTCGACCACCTCGTCCAGGCGCCGCTTGAGCTGCGTCTGGTTTACGTCGTGCTGGTATTGCCCGACGCCGATCGACTTGGGGTCGATCTTGACCAGCTCGGCGAGCGGGTCCTGCAGGCGACGCGCGATCGAGACCGCGCCGCGCAGCGAGACGTCGAGGTCGGGCAGCTCATCGCGCGCGACCTCGGACGCCGAGTAGACCGACGCGCCAGCCTCGTTCACGCTGACGGCGACGGGGCGCGGCTCGGGCATCTCGCGCAGCACTTCCTTGACCGCCGCCTCCGTCTCCCGCGACGCGGTGCCGTTCCCGATCCCGATCAGCTCGACACCGTGCGTCTCCACCAGCCGCCGCAGGCCGCGGGCGAAGTTCTCGGGCTCGTGCAGGTACAGCGTCGCCGTCTCCAGCACGGCGCCGGTCCGCGAGACGACGGCGGCCTTGACGCCCGTGCGGTAGCCCGGGTCGAGCCCGAGCACGATCTTCTCGCCCGCCGGCGGCGAGAGGAGGAGCTGCTCGAGGTTCTTGCCGAAGATCGCGATCGCCTCCTCGTCGGCCCGGGCCTTCAGCTCGACGCGCAGCTCGACCTCGATCGACGGCGCGATCAGCCGCTTGTAGGCGTCCTCGACGACGAGCGACATCTGCTCCCGCGCCCGCCGCGGCTCGACGACCCGGCGCTCGAGCCCCGCCCGGATCTCGTCGACCGGCGCCTCGATCGTCCACGCCAGGTACCCCTCGGCCTCGCCCCGGCGGATCGCCAGCATCCGGTGCGACGGGATCTCCGTCAGCTTCTCCTGGTGGTCGTAGTAGTCCTGGAACTTCGAGACCTCGGTCTCCTTCCCCGGGAGCGCGGTCGAGCGGATCACGCCCAGTCGGCGGGTCAGGTCGCGGACCCAGCCGCGCAGCTCCGCGTCCTCCGAGACCCGCTCGGCCAGAATGTCGCGGGCGCCCTGGAGCGCGGCGTCAACGGACTCGACCTCCTTCTCCGGGTCGATGTACGACTCCGCCGCGGCGCGCACCTCGGCGTCGTCGGCCGCGCCCTCCCAGATCAGGTCCGCCAGCGGCTCCAGCCCGCGCTCCCGCGCGATCGTCGCCCGCGTGCGCCGCTTCGGCCGGTACGGCAGGTACAGGTCCTCGAGCGCCTGCTTCGTCTCCGCGGCGCGGATCCGGGCCTCCAGCTCGGGCGTCAGCTTCCCCTGCTCCGCGATCGACTTCAGGATCGCCGCCCGACGTTCCTCCAGCTCGTGCAGGTACTCCGCTCGGTCCCGCACCTCGCGGAGCTGCACCTCGTCGAGCCCGCCCGTCACCTCCTTCCGGTACCGCGCGATGAACGGCAGCGTGTTGCCGTCCTCGAACAGGGCCAGCGTCGCGGCCACCTGGCGCGGCGCGATCGAAAGCTCGTCGGCGATCTTCTTGATCAGGTCCTGCGACAACATGGATTCGATGCTTCGCTGTGAGCGACTCGCCCGCGCGGCTCGGACCGCGTCGCCGCCGCCGGGCAGGGAGGCGAAAAACTGGATAGGCCGCCGCGCTCGTGCAACCGGTCGGGCAGCCGGCCACGCCACCACGCCCAGCGCCGCCGCGCGCACGCGCACGCGACCCACCGCCCCCGCCGCTCAAGATTCTCCGCCCTGCTGCCGAGACTCTGTGGCATGCAAGTCTATCTGTCCCGTCAGCCGATTTTCGATCGCTCGGAGCGGATCGCGGCGTTCGCGCTGTTCCATCGGCAAGCCGAGACGGCGACGACGTCCGAGGATTCACCCGAGCGGCTCGTGGTCGATGCCGTGCTCGGCATCGGCTTGGAGAATCTCGCCGGTCGTCACCCGGCGTACCTCCCCGTCACCTACGACATGCTCCTCCGCGGGGCGATCGAGATCCTCGACCGCCGGCGGATCATCGCCGAGGTCCCGCACGACTGTGCCGAGGATCCCGACATCGTCGCCGCGTGCCGGCGCCTGCACGGCATGGGGTACCGCCTTGCGATCGAGGGGCGCGGCCTCGTCCCCGAGGAGTCGCCGCTCATCAAGTGGTGTGACATCGTCCGGATCGACGTGCGCGCGACCGAGCCCGCCGAGCTCGAAGACCTCGCGCGACGTCTGAGCCCCTTCGGCGTCGCGCTCCTCGCCCAGAACGTCGAGAACCGCGAGACGCGCGACGTCTGCCTCCGGCAGGGCTTCGAGCTGTTCCAGGGGTACGAGTTCAGCATTCCCGAGGTGCTCGTGCGCAGGGACGTCGCCATCGACCACCTGCGCACCTTCCACCTGATGCGGCAGCTCCGGGACTACGACGTCACGAACACGAAGATCGAGGAGGCGTTCCGGACCGACCTGTCGCTCTCCTACAAGCTGCTGAAGATGGTGAGCTCGGCGGCGGTCGGCGGGCGCGGGATCCAATCCATCGGCCACGCGATCCGGCTCCTCGGCCGCGAGGCGCTCTACCGCTGGCTGGCGCTCCTGCTGGTGACCACGATCTCCGAGTCCGAGCTGGACTCCGAGATGGTCCACACGGCGCTCCTCCGCGCGCGGCTCTGCGAGCTCCTCGCGCCCCACGTCGGACGGGCAGCCGTGGCCGATTCGCTCTACATCGCCGGGCTCTTCTCCGTCTTCGACGTGCTCCTCGGGATCCCGATGCACGAGCTCGTCGACGAGATGGCCCTGGCCACCGACATCCGGAGTGCGCTCCTCGACCGCAGCGGGCCGCTCGGCCCCGTCCTCGCCATCGTCGAAGCCTACGACCAGGGCCGCTGGGACGACGTGCTCGCCCGCTGCCAGCAGATGCGACTCCAGCCCTCCGTGCTCGCGTCGCTCTACCTCAACAGCCTGGCCTGGGTCAACGACCAGCAGTTCTCGGGGGACTGAGGCGGGCGCGGCGCGCAGCCCGGCGACCGCGGCGCGCCAGCCGCCAACCATGGCGCGCAACCCGCCAACCGCGAGGAAAACGAAACCGGGAGACCGGCGCCGAAGCGCCCGATCTCCCGGTCCGGCCCCTCAACCGTCGGCCTGACGGCCCGGCGTCAGCGGCGGCCCTCCCGGCCCTCGCGCTCCTCCTCGATCCGGCCGTGCTTGTGCACGTCGATCCGCTCGCGACGCAGGTCCGCCTCCACCTCCTCCGTCTCCTCGACCGGCCGCTTCCGCACGATCAACTCCTCGCGCGCGACCGGCCGCTTCTCCACCACCGCTTCCTCCTCGCTCAGCGGGATGCGGATCTCCTCTTCCTTGAAGCTCGCCTCACGGCCGTGCTCGCCGTTGCGCACCGGCCGGCGCTCGACCTCGACCTCCTCGTGCCGCAGCTCGACCGGCCGGGTCACGTGCTCCGTCTCCACCCCCTTCGTGATCTCGACCTCGCCCGCCGAGACCTCCCGCTTCCCGATCGCCAGCTCCTCCTCGGAGCGGTACATCCGCTGTTCCCGCCCTTCCGACACCCGGCGCGGGCCGGAGTAGTGCTCGTGCTCGTAGAACTTCTCCTCGCTCTCCGCCACGAACCCCGGCTCGAACGCCCGCCGCACCTCGACCTCGATGTCGCGCGTGACCGGCCCGTGGTCGTACGCCGGGAGCCGCCGCACGTCTTCCTTCGTCAGGTTGTCGACGAAGATCTGGTCGTTGTCCTCGTCCAGACGCGCGAAGCCGATCGGGATCAGCGCGTGCCGGTCCTCGTCCGTGCCGATCAGGTCGTTCTCCAGGTCTACGTCGAGGTAGCGGACCTTCATCGCCGTGGTGTCGACCAGCAGCTGGTCGACCTCGCCGATCCGCTCGCCGTCCGCGGACAGGACCTCCCACCCGCGAACGTCCGGCTCACCCTCCGCGACCTCGAAGTCCTCGAGATCGTCCAGCGACACGATGCGATCCATCTCGTTCGCCATTCTCGTCCTCCTTATCCTTGGCGCTCGTCGTCCCGCGATGGTCCCTGGCCCGGAACCCACCGGCCGCCGGACCCCCGACCACCCGCTAGTTGTGCAAGTCCGGTACCGGCCACGCTTCCGCGGCGTCACCGACCACGCCTACCCGGCCCGACGCCGGGGCTTGGAGATTGCAAGCGACGCGAACCTGCGCGTTGCGTCGCAAACGTCGACTTCACTCCCCGGGAGGGATCCATGCGCGGCACCACCCTGCTCGCGATCGCCCTCGGCTTCCTGACCGCACCGCCGCTCCGGGCGCAGGCGCCCCTCACCGCCCGCGCCGACCTGATCGACGCGCGCGGCCAGAAGGTCGGCGAGGCCGAGCTGCGGCAGACGCCCGGCAACGGCGTCCTCATCCGCATCGACGTCTCCGGCCTGCCGCCCGGCGTCCACGGCTTCCACATCCACGAGACCGGCAAGTGCGAACCGCCGAGCTTCGAGTCCGCCGGCGCGCACTACGCGCCCCGCGGCCGCGACCACGGCTTCCTCGTCGAACGCGGCGCGCACGCCGGAGACCTGCTCAACCTGCACGTCCCGGAATCCGGCCGTGCCCGCGTCGAACAGCTCGCCACCACGCTCACGCTCCAGCCCGACGAGGTCGGCACCCTCTTCGACTCGGACGGCTCCGCCATCGTCATCCACGCCGGCCCCGACGACTACCGCACCCAGCCCTCCGGCGACTCCGGCGACCGCCTCGTGTGCGGCGTGATCCGCCGTTGAAACGCGCGCGGGTGGGAGCGAAACGAAGGCGGGCCGGCGCTCGCTCCGCCGACCCGCCTTCCGCCCATCTCTCGCGCGTAGCCTGCCCGCCCCCACCCTTCCCTTGCCCGTCCGCCTCTCGCGCGCTATACCTCCCCAATCGCCAATCGGGCGGCGATCGCCGCCAGGACGTTCCCGCGTAACCGGAGCCCCGCACGATGACTCGACGCATCATCGGCCGCGCCGCCGGCGCGCTCCTCGCCGTACTGACCGTCGCCGGGCTCGCGCCCGCACCGGCATCCGCACAGTCGCGCGACCTGAACCGCCTCCTCGACGAGGTCACCGCCGAGGTGGAGGCCAACCGGAAGCTGACCCAGGTCATGGTCGACAAGATCTTCAGCTTCTCCGAACTCGGCTTCCAGGAATACGAGACCTCGCGCTACATCGTGAAGCTGCTGCGCGACAACGGCTTCGAGGTCCGGGAGGGCGTCTCGGGCATGCCCACCTCGTGGTGGGCGCGATGGGGGTCGGGCAAGCCCGTCATCGCCTTCGGCAGCGACATCGACGGGATCCCGAAGGCCAGCCAGAAGCCCGGCGTCGCCTACCACGACCCGATCGTCGAGGGCGCGCCCGGCCACGGCGAGGGCCACAACTCGGGCCAGGCGGTCAACATCACCGCCGCCCTCGCCCTCAAGAAGATCATGGAGCGCGAGAAGATCCCCGGCACGATCGTCCTCTGGCCCGGGGTCGCCGAGGAGCTCGTCGCCGCGAAGGCCTGGTTCGTTCGCGACGGCCTCTTCGACGACGTCGACCTCGTCTTCTTCACCCACGTCGGCAGCAACCTCGACGTGAGCTGGGGGCCGGCGCACGGGACCGGGCTCGTCTCCGTCGAGTTCACCTTCACCGGCGAGTCCGCCCACAGCGCCGGCGCGCCCTGGCGCGGCCGCAGCGCGCTCGACGCCGTCGAGCTGATGAACATCGCCTGGAATTACCGCCGCGAGCACCTGCGCCCCGACCAGCGCTCGCATTATGTAGTCAGCGAAGGCGGCGACCAGCCCAACGTCGTCCCCCAGAAGGCGTCGGTCTGGTACTACATCCGCGAGATCGACTACGAGAACATCCGCCGCAACTTCGACATCGCGATCCAGATCGCGAAGGGCGCCGCCCTCATGACCGACACCGAGATGAGCTACCGCATCCTCGGCACCGCGTGGCCGCGCCACTTCAACAAGGTCATCGCCGAGCGGATGTACGAGCACATCAAGGCCGTCGGCCTGCCGGAGTGGAGCGAGGAGGACCAGATGCTCGCCCGCGCCGTCCAGCGCGAGCTCGGCAACCGCAACGCGCCCGGCCTGGCGACGAAGCTCGACACCCTCTCCGGCCCGCCGGCGCGCATCTCCAGCGGCGGGTCCGACGACATCGGCGACGTCTCCTGGGTCGTCCCGACCGTCACGCTCCGCTTCCCCTCGAACATCCCGGGGCTGCCGGGCCACAACTGGTCCAGCGCGATCGCGATGGCGACCCCGATCGCCCACAAGGGCGCGACCGCCGGCGCCAAGGTCATGGCCCGCACCGCCCTCGAGTTCTTCCTCAACCCGAAGCTCGTCGAGGACGCCTGGGCCTACTTCCGCGACGTCCAGACCAAGGACATCAAGTACACGCCCTTCATCACGGCCAACGATCCGCCGCCGACCTGGCTGAACGAGCGGACCATGGCCGAGTACCGCGAAAAGCTCCGGCCGTTCTACTACGACGAGACCAAGTACGACACCTACCTCGAGCAGCTCGGGATCAAGTACCCGACGCTGCGGCCGGAGACGGCGGCGAAGGGCAGCGACTCGAACCGGTCCGGCAACTGACGCCGGCGGGGTGAACGAAAGCCCCCGGTCGCGCGGTCGCGCGACCGGGGGCAATGCTCATCTGCGGACAGAGGACCTACAACGCCCTCGGATAGACCACCTCCGCGAGATCCTTGACTTTGCCGCCCCGTTCCGCGAACGTTCGGGGACACGAACCGGTCGGGCGCCGGGACGGTCCGGCGCTCCCGCCCTCCGACGCTCTCCCACCTGAACCAGCAGCGGCTCGAAGGCGATCCGGGGCTGGACGGAAAGGATCGCATGACCGAGCTACATCACGCCTCCGCCGAGGCCGAAGAATTCCACGACGACATCATCTATCCCGCCGCCCTCCCGTTCGTCCTCGTCCACCTCGCCTGCTTCGCGGCGATCTGGACGGGCGTGACCGCGGAGGCGCTGGTCATCTGCGTCGTCCTCTACGTGGTCCGCATGTTCGGCGCGACCGCCGGCTACCACCGCTACTTCTCGCACCGCTCGTTCAAGACGAGCCGGGTCGGGCAGTTCCTCCTCGCGGTCCTGGCCCAGAGCTCCGCCCAGCGCGGCGTGCTCTGGTGGGCGGCGATCCACCGCCACCACCACCTGCACTCCGACACCGAGCTCGACGTCCACTCCCCGCGGCACCACGGCTTCTTCTACTCGCACGTGGGGTGGATCTTCGCGCGCCGCAACGACACGGTCGACTACTCGACCGTCCCGGACCTGACGCGCTACCCCGAGCTGGTCTGGCTCGAGCGGCACCCCTACGCCGTGGCGATCGCGCTCGCCGTCGCCTGCTTCCTCTTCGCCGGCTGGCCGGGGCTCGTCGTCGGCTTCTTCTGGAGCACCGTGCTGCTCTACCACGGCACCTTCATGATCAACTCGCTGGCGCACGTGCACGGCAAGCAGCGCTACCTGACCGGCGACGATTCACGAAACAACTGGTGGCTGGCGCTCATCACGCTGGGCGAGGGGTGGCACAACAACCACCATGCGTACCAGCGCTCGACGAGGCAAGGATTTCGTTGGTGGGAGATCGACCCGACCTACTACGTGCTGAAGGTGCTGTCCTGGTTCCGGGTCGTCTGGGACCTCGGCGAGCCGCCGCCCGACGTCGTCCGCAACGAGCGACGGCTCGGCCGAAAGGTCGTCGAGAAGGCCGCGCGCCAGATCGTGCACGGCTTCCCGGTCGAGAAGATCGCCGCCCAGGTCCGCGCCGCGTGGGCCCAGACGCCCACCTGGGAAGAGCTCAGGGAACGGCTGCGCTTGGCCGGCGCCGAAGCGGAGGCG
Source organism: uncultured bacterium (assembly GCA_937889645.1). GTDB lineage: Bacteria > Gemmatimonadota > Gemmatimonadetes > Longimicrobiales > RSA9 > CALBZE01. The sequence continues at coordinate 11,086 of CALBZE010000049.1, read as the reverse complement.
CAGCTAGCCAGGATCCAACTTCCCCAGCTCCCCTCCTTCGAGGAGGTCCGCCGACGCGTCGAACAAGCGTTCGCGCACGCTCCGACCATCTCGCTCGACGAGATCGCCGAGCGGGCCCGCGCGCTCCTCGTGCAGGCCGTCGCCCTCCGCCTCGTCGACGGGCCCGAGACGGCGCCGGCGAACTGATCCGCGAGCCGCCGGCGCCCGCATCGTCGCCAGCCGCCGCCTACGCGTACGCAACGGTCGGTGCGGCGGCAGGCGACGTCGCACTCACCGCGCCTCGGCGCCCTCGCCCGCGAGCGTATCCGCGATCCACTCGTCGACCACCTTCTCCAGCACCGTGAGCGGCATCGGGCCGCCGCCGAGCACGACCCGGTGGTAGTCGCGGATGTCGAAGCGATCGCCCAGCCGCTCGCGCGCCCGCTCGCGCAGCTCCACGAGCTTCAGCTGCCCGACCTTGTACCCCGTCGCCTGCCCCGGCGCGACGATGTAGCGCTCGACCTCCGCCACGATGTCCGCTTCCATGAGCCCGGTGTTCTCCAGCATGTAATCGATCGCCTGCTGGCGGGTCCAGCGCTTCCAGTGGATCCCCGTGTCGACCACCAGCCGCGCCGCGCGGAGCAGGTCCATGTTCAGGTAGCCGAGCCGGTCGTACGGGTCCGTCAGGAAGCCCGCCTCGTCGGCGAGCTGCTCGGCGTACAGCCCCCACCCTTCGGTGAACGCGATCGCGGGGACGAAGCTGCGGAACAACGGGATGCTTCGGTTCTCCATCGCCAGCGCCATCTGGAGGTGATGGCCGGGGACGGCTTCATGGTACGCGAGCGTCCGCATCGTGAAGCGCGCGTGCTCGTTCACGTCGCGCAGGTTCACGAGGAACTGCCCCGGCCGCGAGCCGTCGAGCGAAGGCGCGGTGTATTGCGCCCGTGGCGCAGTCGCCTCCCGGAACGCCGGCGTACGGACCACCTCGACGCCCGTACGCGGAAGCGTGTGGAAGAGCGTGTCCAGCCGGCCGCTGACCTCGTCGATGAGCTCCTGGTAGCGCGTCAGGACCGCCCGCTGGCCCTCCGGACCTTCCGGCCACGCGAAACGCTCTTCCCGGTGCAGGTCCCGGATGACGCGGCCCAGATCCCGGGTCGGGTATCCGAGCTCGCGCAGGATCGCCCGGATCTCGCCCTGGATCCGCTCCACCTCGCGCAGCCCCAACGCGTGGACCTCGTCCGGCGTCATGTCGGTCGACGTGATGATCCGCACCCGATGCTCGTAGAACTCGGCGCCCTCCGGGAGCTTCCAGACGCCGTCGTCCTCCGTCGTCTTCGGCTCCAGCCCCTCGTAGTACTCGATCAGGCGACGATACGTGGGGTAGACCGTGTTCTCGATCTCGGCCCGGGCCTCGTCCAGCAGCTTCGCGCGACGCGCGTCGTCCAGCCCCTCCATCCCCGCGAGCCGCTCGGCCAGGTGCGTGTACAGCACGTGCTCCTCGGGGGGCGGCGCGATGAACTCACGCATCTCGTGCAGCACTTTCTGCACGACGAACCGCGGCGGCAGGATCCCCAGCTCCTCCTGGTGCCGCATCCTCTCGAGGATCCCGTCGAAATACGTCCCCACCGCCCCGAGGCGCCGCACGTAATTGCGCGCGTCCTTCTCCCCGTTCAGGGGATGCGTCCGGAGCAGGAACTCCGGCACCCCGCTCTGCTCGCCGTACATCTGGTTCAGCGGGTAGGAGTGGAGCGTGTAATAGGATTCACGCTCCATCCCCCGGAGGAACCAATCCATGACGTCGTAGGAGACCCGATCCTCCACCTTCTCCCTGTCGTACCGCCCGAATACTTCGATCTGCTTGCGCAGCCACTCCGTTTCCTCGCGGAGCGCCTTGAGCGACCGGTCGTCCAGCTCGTCCGCCTTGAGCGGGATACCCGCCTGCGTGAGCATCATCGGGCTCCGCAGCGCCGCCTGTACGACCGCCCGCAGGTAGAAGTGCTCGATCGACCACGGCTTCCCCCACCAGGTGGGGACGATGAACCCCGTGCCGCCCACGACGACGACCGCGACGGCCGCCAGCACGATCTTCTTCCACGTCTTCATCTTCTCCATCGACACACCCCCTCCGGGAAGGTCTCCGCCCGTCAGCCGGCCGGCCGATCCGCGCCCCTGACTACTTTCGCCGTCGTGATGATCTGCCCGACGTGGCGCGTCACGTGCTCGGCGGCGTGGTAGAGCAGCCCCAGCACGTTGCTGGGCAGCCGTTTCCGTCCCACCTCGCGCGGCTCGAGCAGCGAAGAGCGCGGCGTCGCCCGGACCTGCTCGAGCGCCCGCTCGATCGCCGCCTTCGCCGCCGCCACCAGCTCCGGCGCGCCGGCCGGCGGGTCCCCGGGCTCGCCCTCCACCCGCAGCGCGGCCAGCTGCGCCTCACTCAACATCTCACCCCGCGCGTACGTGAGCAAGCGGTCCAGCACGCCGGCCACGTGCCGGAGATGAAACCCGATCGACGCCGCGCCGCCCGGCCGCGCCCACACCTCCTCCGGCGCGAGGTCCGCCGCCGCCCGCTCCAGGTCCCGCCCCGCCTGCACCAGCGCATGCGCGACCGGCATCAGGTACGGGTCCACACCCTCGACCGGCCCCGCCAGCCACGCCTCGGTCGTCTGCTGCATCGCGCGTCCTCCGTTTTCCTCGTCCTAGCTCCGATCTCGCGGCACGACCCGGTGGACCCGCACCGCCTGCACACCCAACTCGTCCACCGCGAGCGACACGACCCGGTCACCTCGAATGTGGAGGATGTCGATGTCGCTCGGCATCTCGACCACGGCGACGGGCGCGAGGAGCGTGTCGAGCAGGACCCAGCGCCGGGTGCGAGCGTCGGGCGGTACGCTCTCGGCAACCCAGACCCGGCCCAGGGCGTCCGCCTCCAACGCAGCGAACGCCGGGAGCGTGCGGCGCGCGGGGATTTCGCGGTACCGCGCCTGGAGGCTCCGCTTCATGGTTGCCAGCATCGCCGGGGCATCCGCACCGCCGATCCGGGCGAACATACGCGAAACGCGCGCGTCTTCCTCCTCGAACTGCCGTTTTCGCGCCACCTTCTCCCATTCCGGAAGGACCTTCGCCTCGGTCCCGGGGAGAGATACGGTCCTGAGCACGGAGCCGTCGATACCCCGCAAGGTCAACGACAGGCTGTCCGTCGCCCCGACAACCAATCCAGAGTGGATCGCGGCGGCCTGCGCCGTCCGGCCGAAAATCACCGGTGAGGTGCCCCAACTGTTTTCGTCTCTCCTGAAGTAAACCTCGTCGCCGAGCTCCTTCCACTCGACCCCGCGCCACTTGCCATCCGGCTCCAGGACCAGGTACCGCACCGAGTCACGGCGCTCCGCGTTCGGGGCGTTCCGAAGCGACCAGTCGTCCCGCTCTTCGCGGAATGCGTAACGCCCGCCGCCCATCACGCCGACGAATTTGATGCCCAGCCCCATGCCCTTCACTGAGGACAGGTCCGCCGTGATCATAGCCAGGACCTCGCCGCTCGTCGCGTCCAGGTGCGTGAACCGGCGGAGCAGGAAGTCCCAGACGATCATTATGCTGTCGCCCGACGAGGCCAGAGCAGTGATCGTCCGGTACTCCCCCGGCCCGTCGCCACTCCGGCCCGACCGGAACATCAACTCGCCCCCAAGCGAGTAGACGCGAACCTCGCCCGCCCCACGATCGGCCACCGCGAGCTTGCCCTCCAGCAACACCGCGTCGCCCACACGCTCCAGCGCGTACCCCTCCCGTTCGTCTTCCCCGCCGATCTCCAGCACCGGCGTAGGGTCGAACTCCCACCGCGGCAGGTTGGGATCGTCGAACACCGACCGGGCCGCCGACCCGTCCCGATCGGTTGACATGCCGCAAGCGCCGAGCGCGAGAGCGATCAGTAGAATGAAGTGCCGCACGATTCTCCACGCGTTCAGGACATAGCCGTGTCCGGTCCCCAAACCCCACAACGATATAATTCATAACTCTCGATGCACGGCACAAGAGAAAACCCCGCCCGGTCCCGCAAGACCGAGCGGGGCTTCGTTCTCCGCCCGGTGGGCGCGGATGGACTCGAACCACCGATCTCACGTTGATCAGGGAGGTCCCCGATCGCCCGGTCCCGCCAGATCAACGAAATCTCGACCACGGGCCGCGCGATCAACCATCGCGATTTCCAGCAAATGGAACACACCATGTGACAACGAAATCGGCGAAATTGTATACATCGGCCGTCGGCAGCGCCACCGAACTCCCCGGTTTGTGCAGGACGCGTCGTCCATACGCTCGTCGTCGAATCCGGATGATCAGGCGAACCGTCAGGAGTCTCGTTCGGGCGCCGGTGTTCACCGCGACCGGCGTGGTCTCGATCGCTCTCGGGATCGGGTTGCTCGCGTCTTTTGCGCGTCTCGCGGCGACTGTATCTGCCGGGCCTCAGTTCGCCAACGCGCATCGCCTCGTGGAAGTCCTGGCGACCGAATCGCCCGGGAATAGCACGACTTCCGACTTCCTACCCGCCGCTCGCCTCGAGAACTGGATCGGCTCGCCGTTCCGGCATTTGGAAGGACTTGCCGGTAGGGGACTGGGCGCCGATTCCCGGTGCCTACGGTGGCGAATCCCGGTATGACCCGATCTTGGCGATCGAAGCAGCCGCCGCGGGGTTGGTCCTCTCGGCGATCGCGGCGGCGCTACCGATTCGCTACTGCACTGCGGATGCGATACGCACCTCGCTGGCCTCAGGAAGCCGTGCATATGGGACGTCGCAGCAAAGGAGGTCACGACGCGTGGCCGTAAGCGTCCAAGTCGCCGCGTGCGTCGTGCTCACCGCGACCACCGCTCTGCTGACATTCGCAATGCGGCGGTACAAGACCGTTTCCATGGGCTACGACGCGGAGCGTGTCGTTGTCGCCATCCCGGATTACACGGACCAACCGCAGAACGCTCGCGTGACGGGCTACTATGAGGTGACGCCGGAATTCTTCGAGGTCCTCGGGGTCCCGGTTGTCGACGGCCGGACGTTCAACGAGGTGGACGATGATCGGTCGCCGCCCGTGGTCGTCATCAACCGCCGAGCCGCAGAAGCGTGGTGGCCGGGCTCGTCACCATTGGGACGTCGGGTGAAGATCGGTAGCGACGGTGTCTGGATGACCGTCGTCGGCGTCGTGGAGAATACTCAACGGTTCGACCACATGGGGCGCACCTTCGGGACGCACGGTCGACGAGTCGATCCCGATCCAGGAGATCGGCACCCTCCTCGACCTGCAAATGTCTTCGGGGTACGGACGACGGCTGCGATCCACCCAGCGCCTGGTCCTCGCGGCCGTCGCGGTCGGATACGTGCTGGCCATGCTCGGCGTGGCCGGCCTGGTCGCCGTCGGCGTGAGAACGCGCCGTCAAGAGATAGGAGTACGGCTCGCTCTGGGTTCGCCGCCCTCGCGGATCCTCTTCGTCGTCGCGCGCGAGACGCTCGTTTCCGTCGGGATAGGGATCATCGTGGCGCTGGGCTGTGTCGCGTCGATCGGCCGCTTGATCGAAGGGAGAGTGGTGCCCGTGGTGTTCTCCTCTCTCGGTGCGTCTTACATCAATCCCGTGATACTGGTCGCCACGGTGGTGGTGATATCCGTCGTTGCCTTGGTTACCGCTCTGTCCGTGTCATTGCGCGCGCTTTCCGTCAGCCCATTGGAGACTTTGCGGCAAGCGTGACGGTTCCATAGAAAACCCCGCCCGATCCGACGAGACCGAGCGGGATTCCATTCTCGACACCTCTACGTTAGTCACGAGCGGACGTATCGAACGCGCTCCGGGAGTTCGGGGCGCCAATCACGTAACCCCTGACGAAGGGAGGGAACAATGCGCTATCCGTTCCGCAGGACCGCAATGATGAGCCTGATCGTGGCGCTCTTCGCCTCGGGCTGCGCGTTCATCGACCAGACCGAGAGCTGCATCAAGACGCGATACGGCAAGGTCGTCAAGCGGGACCTGGAGCCGGGAATCGAAGGCACATGGGGCATCTACGACGTGACCTGCTTCACCCTGACGGAGAAGGAAGTCGAACCCGTGAAGATGAGCGCGGCCTCGAAGGACCAGCTCACGGTGACGGCCGATGTTTCGGTGATCTACGCCTTCGACCCGGCCACCGTCTATGAAGTCTTCTTGGACAAGCGCAGCCAGAAAGCCGCCGAGGATGAGCTCATGAAGGCGATCCGCGACGGCTACATGCGAGCGATCAACCAGTTCACGGTGGAAGAGATCTTCAGCGCGGGCGATCTCGGCCGCCTCTCGACGGCCGTGCGCGAGCAGATCCAGGACAAGATCGGAGGCATGGTCGAAATCAAGCGCGTCTACGTGACGAACCTCGTGGTTCCGCAGCAGATCGAGCAGGCGCGCATCCAGAAGGCGCGGCGTGACCTCGAGTACCAGGAGGCGCAGCGTCAGGCGCAGATCGACAGCGTGAAAGCCTACGGCCAGTACATCGCCGCCGAGCTCGCTGCGAAGGCGAAGGAGGTCACGGCCGAGGCGTACCGGCGGAACCCGGCACTGCTCCAGCTCGAGATCGCGCAGCACCTCAAGGAGCTCTGCCAGGGCGTGCAGACCTGCGTGATCGGTGGCTCGGTCGCGGACCTGCTCCCGTTCCAGCCGAGGAGGTAGGGCGCCGTGAAAGCGCGGCTGAGGGCCGAGATCGACCGACTTCCAAGGCGGCAGTAGGCGGCACGACGGGGCCCGGGGATGGCTCCGGGCCCCGGATGGCGCGGTCCTACAGGGCGGCGGCGGCCCTACGCGATCCGCTCGGCCAGGTACGCCGCATCCCTTCCGACCCAGCCGATCAGCGCGGAACCGCGGGTGTGCTGCCACGGGAGGCCCAGGAAGTAGAGCCCCGGGAGGGCGGTGACGCCGCGCCGGTGGATCGGCAGCCCGGAGCGGTCGAGCACCGGCGCCTCGATCCACCGGTAGTCCGATCGGAACCCCGTCGCCCAGATGACGACGTCGACCCGGAGCTCCTCGCCGTCGCGCGTGCGGACCCGGTCCCCGTCGCACCACTCCACCCCGCTCACGACCCGAACGCCCCTCTCGCGTGCGAGGATCTTGGGGCTGCCGCCGATCAGGACGTCTTTACGGCTCATCCTCCGACCGAGCCGCGAGTCGACCGTAATGTCCATGAGCCCGGCCTTCTCCAGCCACCAGAAGAGGCTTCGGCCGAGGAACCGCTCGGGGAGCCGGGGGAGTCTCGTACCGACCGACAGCGTCGTCCGGCGCGTCGCGGCGAGCTCCGCGGCGATCTGCACCCCCGAGTTGCCGCCCCCCACGACCAGGACATCACCCCGCGGGAGTTGCTCCGGGTTGCGGTACTCGCTGCTGTGGAGCTGGACCACGTTCGACGTGAGACCCCGCCCGATGCCGGGGACGAACGGGAGCTGGAACGGCCCCGTCGCGACTACCACATTGTCCGCGCCGTAACGGGCGGTGGCGGTGTCGATCTCGAACTCCGCCCCGTCACGCGAGGGACGGAGCGCGACCACCCGCTCGCCGAGTCGGACCGGGAGGTCGAAGGCAGCCACGTAGCGCTCCAGGTAATCCGCGACCTCGTCCTTGCCCGGGTAGTGCTCCGGGTCGCCCGGAAAGGCGAGGCCGGGGAGCGCGCTGTAGCGCGCGGGTGTGAAGAGGGTCAGCGAATCCCAGCGGGTGCGCCAGGCGTGGCCCACCCGGGGCGATGCATCGAGGATCGCGAAACGCCGACCCTGCCGGGCGAGGAAGTGCCCCATAGCGAGCCCTGCCTGCCCCCCGCCGATCACCACGACATCGTATCTGTCCATCGGACCCTGCATTCGATCGTGTGGGTTCCTCCATCGATACCCGCCCCGGCGCACGCCGCGCGACTCTAACGTCGCACCGGGGGCGCGAGCAGTCCGGAATCCGCGGCGACCGGACCGCTGAGGGTCCGGAGGTACGCCTCGAGTTGGGCGAGCTCCTTCTCCGAGAGGCGCAGCCGCTCGAGTTCGGTGTGGCCGATCGGCGCCGCGGGCGCCTCGTTGTAGTGGCGCAGGACCTCTCGGAGCGTGGCGAACTGGCCGGCGTGCATGTACGGAGCCCGCTCGGCCACGCCGCGGAGGCTCGGAGTCTTGAAGGCGCCTTCCAGCGCGTGACCCTCCGCGACGATGAACTCGAGCGCCAGGCACTCCTCGGGGCGTGCGTCGCTGTAGGGGCCCCTGCAGTTGAACTCGTCGCCGAGCACCTGCGCGGCGCCCACCGCGCGCCCACGGTCCGCGCCGAGCCCCCGGGCGACGGGGACGCCGATGTTGTGGAAGTCGTTGTTGGTCAACAGCGGCCCGTTGTGGCAGTCGATGCACTTCGCCTTCCCGATGAAGAGCCGGAGCCCCGCCTCTTCGTCCTTCGAGAGCACCCCAGCCGGAGCGCGGCCCTCCCGGGCCATTCCCTCCGCGTAGCGGTCGAAGCGCGTGGGACCGTACTGGATCCGCCGCTCGTAGGCGGCGATCGCCTTCCCAATGTTCGCGAAGATCCGGTTGACCGATTCGCGATCCTCGGGCGTAATGCGCTCCCAAGCCACACGGGCTGCAGAGTCGGGGACCGGGCCGGCACGGTGGGGGAGCCCGCTCAGGTCGGGGAGTGGCCCGAAGATCGCTTCGTACTCCGCGCGGTAATGCTCTGCGACGACGTGTGCATACTGAGTGCGGCTCCCCCCGTGTTCGACCGGGCTCTCGAGGGGGCCCAGCGCCTGCGCCCATTGGCTGTCCTTACGCCCGTCCCAGAATTGCCAGGGGCTGTACGCGGTCCCGGCGATCGGCATGGTACGGCGATCGGTCGTCCCCACCCCGATGCCCCGCGTCCTCCCATCCTGGAATTCGCGGTCCGGCATGTGGCAGCTCGCGCACGACACCCGGCCGTTCGAGCTCAGGCGGGCATCGAAGAAGAGCTCGTGGCCGAACGCGACCGCGGCGGGGTCGTCCGCATACCGATTCGACGGGTCCGGCGGCAGCGGCTCGAGCGACCCGAGCCAGAGCGACTCGATCGCCTCGATCTCTTCGGCGCTCCAGCGCCCCACCTGCACGATCGACGCGGCACACGCTACCGTCACGATCAGAGCGATCGCGCCCGGCACTACGGCCCGGATCTTCGCCATGTCATCCCCCAATGAGACTTTGCCTCGTCCAAGGATCCGGACACCCTACAGGTCGAGGTTGAAGACGACGCTGTCCGTCCCCGCCGCCGAGGCGATCCGGAACTTCAACTCCCACCAGCCGCCCATGTTGAACTTCACGCCGTCGACCTGGTACACGCCCCCGCCCAGGGACCGCGTCACGCGCGGCTTCGTCGGCAGGCCGTGGCCGTGCTGAGGCATGCCGCCGTCGACGACGATCTCGGCTCCATCCACCGCGGCGCCCTCCGCCGTGCCGACCTTCAGCCGCACCGTATGCATGCGCCTCACCTTCAGCGGCTCGGTCGGTTCGATCGTCGCCTCGTAGACCCCATTCGCGGAGACCCGGGGGCCGAGCCCGAACTCCGACGCCGGCGGACGCTCCGCCTTGGCGTGGAACATCATCATCATGTGGGCGCACCCGGCCAGGAGGCCGATGCCCACCACCGCAATGACGCCGACCATCGCACCCCGGCGCAGCTTCTCTTCCCCCCGGACCCACTTCCCGTACGCCTTCATGGCTCTCCTCCCGTGTGGTTCGCCGATCACTTCCGTCGCGGGAGGGAATCTGCTCGAATGCGCCGGGGTGGGATTGAATAATGACGCTGGATCTATTGTATGAACCGGCTAACTTTACGAGGGGCCGGCTCGTGGCAGGCTCTCGCCCATCCGACACACCCGGACGACCGGACGCGCAGAGGTGCAGGAAATGATGGACGATTCGAACGGCGAGCCGACGCCGAGCGGGTGGCGCGCGCGCTGGTATCTCTGGGACGGGGGCTTCCTCACGATGGGGCGGAGCTCCGGAGTCGTGCCTCGCCACTCCCATCACGCCGTCCAGATCGCCGTCGGCCTCGACGGCCCCGTCGGGCTCCACGGCCCCGACGACTCATGGGTGACCGCCCCGGGGATCGTGGTGGCGGCGGATGTGCCCCACCAGTTCGCCGCCATGGGATCGCACCTCGCGGTGATCCTGGTCGACCCCGAATCCCGCGAGGGCCGATGGCTCCAGCGCTCGCTCCGTGCACCGGTGTCGGAGATCCCGCAAGCGAAACTCGATGCGTGCCGGCCCGCGCTGCGCACGATCTGGGACGACCCGATCGATGCCCCCGAGACGGCGCGGCTCATCCATTCCGTAGTGCGCCAACTCTGCGCCGGCCCCCCGCCGCCCCGCCCCCTCGATCCACGCATCGTTCGGGGCCTCGAGGTCATCCGGCGCATGGACACGGCGAAGATCTCTCTCGACGACGTCGCCCGCGCCGTCTTCCTCTCTCCGAGCCGCTTCGCCCACCTCTTCAGCGAGGAGATCGGACTCCCCTTCCGCCGATACGTGCTCTGGCGCCGCATGACTCGCGCGATGCTCGCGGTGGGGCGTGGCAGCACCCTATCCGCAGCCGCGCACGCCTGCGGCTTCGCGGATTCCGCCCACCTCACCCGCACCTGCCACCAGATGCTCGGCCAGGCGCCATCCGTATTGATGGGCGCGGGTGAGTTCTACGAAATCCCGGCGCCCTTCGAGATGCCGTTCACGGCGCCATGAGCGGCCGACCGGCTCTCAGCCGCCAGTAGGACGCACCCTTCGCGGACGCGAGCCATGGACCCTCCCAACACAGGCTCGCCCTCCAGCACGAAAAAACCCCGCTCGGTCTCATGAGACCGAGCGGGGTTTCCTTTTTCGACCAGTGGGCCTGGGTGGACTCGAACCACCGACCTCACGCTTATCAGGCGTGCGCTCTAACCACCTGAGCTACAGGCCCTTGCGGCGGCAGACTTCAAAGATAACACCGCAAGGGCGTCCCCTCAACCGCCGCCGACAAAGCAAGAGCCGGTCGCCTCGCAACCGGCTCCGCAGAAGCCGACAACCGCGATTGTGCTGTCTGTGTGGCGCGACCTGTGAGCGTCTTTCGGCGAGGCCCTTGGGGCCTGTTGCCTACTCGAGTG
>CALBZE010000048.1 GCA_937889645.1 uncultured bacterium | reverse complement strand
CCCGCGCAAGGAGCCGCTCGACGAGGTGGCTGCCGATGAAGCCCGCCGCGCCGGTTATCAGTACGCACATGAGGCGATTCTACCTGGTCGATATCGAAGCTGTTCGGTGGCTGCACCAATCTGGCGCGCTTGCGGCGAAACGGAAAGTGGCGGAGTGTCCGGCGGCCGGCCACGGCCGCCGCGCCCAGTGGCGTCGCTTGAGCGCGCCGGTTATCTTACCACGCCATGGAACCCACCATCGACCAACTGATCTCCCGCGGCCGTCGATCGTTCGAGCGTCGAGACTACGTCTCCGCGCTGGCGGACTTCCGCGCCGTGCTGGAGAGGCAGCCGAATTACGCGGACATCCGGCACCTGGCCGGGCTCTGCCTGAGCTTTCTCGGCCGTCCCGAGGAAGCGCTCGAGGAGCTCGATCGCGCGCTCGAGCTGAACGACGGGTACGTCGAGGCGCACCTCAACCGCGCGATCACGCTGAACGAGTTGGGTCGTTACGACGAAGCCAGGGAGGCGTTCGAGCGCGCCGGACGGCTCGAGCGGGCAGGGGACGGCCGCTTCCCGGCGGCGATCTCCGCGCGCCTGGCCAACGCGCACGCCGATCTCGGCGACCTCTACATGGCCGCTTCGGCGCCCGAGGCCGCGGCCACGCAGTACCGGGCGGCGCTCGAGCTGAGGCCTCGCTTCCTGGACATTCGCAACAAGCTCGCGAACGCGCTGATGCAGCTCGGCGACCTCGAAGGGGCGGAATCGGAGCTGCGCGAGGTGCTCGAAGCCAACCCTCACTTCCTGGCGGCGCGACTGAATCTTGGGCTGGTTCACTATCGCCGCGGCCAGATCGACCTGGCCGTTGGAGAGTGGGGGCGGTGCAGGGCGCAGGACCCGAACCATCCGCAGGTTCGCGCGTATCTATCCATGGTGGAAGAGAACGCGGTGCCGTACGACGCGTCCGAGGCTACCGAGAACGGGCCGTCGGACTCGTCGGCGACACGCGGAAACCTGGACGCGTGACGACTCAGGCCGGACGGCGGATGCGATTCGAATCGGCAGGCGAAGGGGCGCGGCCGGCCATCGGCATGGAACTCGGCGGGCAGGGCGGGCGGCGGCGTGTCCACGCTGTCGCCCGGCTCGTGGTCGTGCTCGCGTCGGTCGCCTGGGCGGCCGCGTGCAGCGACCCGGAGCCGGCGATCGTGCGCGGCGACCGCATGTGGGCGGATTCCAACTACACGAACGCCCTCGCCGAGTATCGCCTGGCTTTGCGGCAGAGCGGCGATGACGAGAACGTGCTGCTCCGCGTCGCGCACGCCTACGCGAAGACCGGCCAGCTCGAGCGGGCGCGCGAGGCGTACGACCGGCTCCTGTTGAGGGCGCCGGAACACCGCGACCAGGCGATCCAGGATTTCCTAGACCTCGCCGATCGCGCTCGGGAGCGCGGTGACCGGTTCGGGCTGGCCGGGGGCATCGAGGCCGCCCTCGCGCTGCGCCCGGAGCTGGACGTGAGCGCGTACGCGCCTCAGCTCGCGCGCTACCACGCCGAGATGGGGGACGCCAACCTCGCGCTCGAGTTCTACCAGCGGGCTCTGGCATCGGCGTCGACCGACTCGACGCCGGCGTTGCTCTTCGAGATCGGCCTCGCCCTGGAAGGGCAGGGCAACTGCAGGGCCGCGATCGGATACTTCATGGCGTTCCGCCAGCGCGTCACCCGGGGCCGCAGGGCCACGGAGGCGACGTGGCACGCCGGGAACTGCGCGTACGAGCTGGCTCGTCAGTCCCACCGCGCCGGGAACCTCACCGAGGCGCTCGAGCAACTCTCCCTCGTCACCGAGCTCGGCCAGCCGGAGAACATCCAGGACCAGGCGTGGTTCGACCGTGGCGAGATCCTCTTCGCCATCGGCCGGTTCGACGAGGCGCTGGACGCGTACCAGCGGGTGATCGACCTGAACCGGACCCGCGGCGGCGGCCCGCTCGTCGAGCGGGCGCGCCAGCGGATCGACGACCTCCGATTCCGCGAATGAGACCGGCGGGTCCAGCCGATCGACGTTCTTTCGCGCACGATCTTTGAAACCCGGCTCCGCCCGGGAGTGTAGCAGACCCCGGCCGGAGACGATCGAATAATGCCATCGGGTGAGATGAGACTTCGAAGCTGGCTTCTCGCGACCGCCGTTGCCGTGACTTCGGGAGCGTGCGGCGCCCGTGGACCGGTGATCCAGGACCTCGGGCCGAACGAGCTCTACGACCTCGGCATGACGGCCCTCGCGGAGAAGGACTGGGACAAGGCGATCCGCATGTTCACCCGGATGACCACCGTGTATCCGGGCGACCCGCGCATCGAGGCGGTCCGGTTCGAGCTCGGCAACGCCTACTTCGGCAAGAAGGAATACGTCTCGGCCGCGGCGGAGTACGTGCGGCTCGCCCAGGACTTCCCGACCGGCGAATACGCGGACGACTCCCGCTTCAAGACGTGTGAGTCGTACTACCGCCTCTCGCCGAAGAAACCGCAGCTCGACCAGCAGTACACATACGCGGCGATCGATCATTGCCAGGCGCTGATCGAGGCCTTCCCGAACAGCGAGTTCGTCCCCGCGGCGCGGGAGCTGATCGCCGAACTCAACGACAAGCTCGCGCAAAAAGTCCTTCTGAACGGCGAGTACTACTTCAAGCGCCAGGCGTTCGACTCTTCCATCATCTATTTCGAGGAGCTGCTCCGTACGTACCCGCGGTCGAAGCATGCTCCGCAGGCGCTGCTGCGCCTGGTCCAGACGTACCAGCGTCTCGGGTACAGGGAAGAGCTGGAAGCCACCAAGGAGCGGCTCCTGCGCGATTTCCCGGATTCGCCCGAAGCCGCACAGGCCCGGGCGATCACGCTAGCCAACGGGCGGTGAAGCTCGGGATCTTCGGGGGCACGTTCGACCCCGTCCACATCGGGCACCTGATCGTCGCCCAGGATGCCTGGGCTGCGCTCGGGCTGGACCAGGTCGTGTTCGTCCCGGCCGCCGTGCCGCCGCACAAGCGTGGCCGGGTCAGGGCCACCCCCGAACAGCGCCTCGAGATGCTCCGCGCCGCGACGGCCGGCGACCCGCGCTTCACCACGAGCGACATCGAACTGCGGCGCTCGGGGCCGTCGTACACGGTCGACACGTTGCGTGAACTGCGTGAGCGCGACCCGATGGGCGCGCTCTTCTTGCTGTTGGGCGTCGACCAGTTCCGGGAGTTCCACACGTGGCACGAACCCGACGAAATCGCGCGATTGGCAACCCTGGTCGTGCTCTCGCGCGGCGGCGCCGAGCCGCCCGAGATGCCCCGCGAGTTCCCGTACCGGTGGTTGGCCGTCACGCGCGTCGACATCTCGGCGACGGAGGTCCGGCGGCGCATCGCGGCGGGTGAGCCGGTGAGGTATCTTGTGCCGGCGGCGGTGGAGGAGATCATTCGGCGGGAGGGGTTGTATCGGTCGTAGATGGGGGTGGGTGGTCACGGGGCCGCCGGCGGGCGCGGCCTCACTGCCGTGAGGCGGGGTGCGGCGCCGCTGGCGCGGCGCGGGAGGCGGCCGGCCGCTGGCGCGGCCGGCGGGAGGTGGCGGCCTGCGGCCGCGGGTGGCGGCGCCGTCGGCGCCGCGGGAATGGGCCGGCCTTCGGCCGGCCGGTGGGGCCGCGCGGTGCGCGGCGGGGGGCGCCGAGCCTTCGGCCGGCGCGGGAGGGGCGGCCTGGCGGCCGCGGGACGGCGCGCGTAGCGCGCCGCCCCCGCCGCCGCAGGCGGCGGACTCCGCCGCGAAAGCGGCCACCCGCCGGCGAGCGGAGCGAGCCGGCCACCCCCGCGCCGCAAGGCGCCACCCCGCCCCGAAGGGGCCACCCGCCGCCGAAGGCGGCCGGTTCCCGCCGCACGAAGTGCGGCCGACTCCCGCCGCGCGAAGCGCGGCCGGCACCCGCCGCCGCGAGGCGGCCGTACCCGCGCGCCAACGGCGCGCAACCACCGACAACCATCGCGCCTCGGACACCTGGGCGCCGAACAACCGCGAAACCCATGCTACTATCCCGTGCCCAGTCGTTCGAATCCGACCTGATCGAGCTCCGCCGCGACCTCCATCGCCATCCGGAACTCGCGTTCCAGGAGCACCGCACCGCCGAGATCGCGGCGCGCGCCGTGGAGGCGCTCGGATACCGCGTGCGCCGCGGCGTCGGGCGCACCGGCGTCGTCGCGGAGATCGGGAACGCGGACGGGCCGGTCGTCGCGCTGCGGGCGGACATGGACGCGCTTCCGATCGACGAGGCGAACGACGTACCCTACCGCTCGACCGTTCCTGGCGTGATGCACGCGTGCGGCCACGACGCGCACGTCACGATGCTGGTCGGCGCCGCGCGGCTCCTCGCCGAGGCGCACGCGCGCGGCGAGCTCCCGCGTGGGCGAGTCCGGCTCCTCTTCCAGCCCGCCGAAGAGGCGGCGGACGAGGAGAACAAGAGCGGCGCGGTCCGCATGATCGAGGACGGCGCCATGGAGGGCGTGGACGCCGTCTTCGGGCTGCACATCGGCGCGCATCTCACGTCGGGGAAACTTTTTACGCGTTCCGGGCCTATCATGGCCGGTACCGACTCTTTCGTGGCCACGGTCCGCGGCGCGAGCGCGCACGCGGCCAGGCCACACGAAGGCGTGGACGCAGTGGTGCTCGCTTCGCACGTGGTGCTCGCCTGTCAGAACGCCGTATCCCGCCGGATCGACCCGACCTCGGCCGGGGTGCTCACCATCGGCCGGATCGAGGGCGGCGTGGCCGAGAACGTCGTCGCCGACCGCGTGCGGCTGGAGGGGACGATCCGGTACTTCGACGAGGCGGTCCAGGGCGTGCTCCACGAGGAACTGAGACGGGCCCTCGACGTCGCGCGCGCCCTGGGCGGCGACGCGGAGCTGGACCTGCGGATCGGCTACCCGCCCGTGGTGAACGATGCCGCGATGACCGAGCTCATGTCGGCCGCGACCGCCGCGACGCTGGGCGACGACGCCGTCGCCGACCTCGAGCCGTGGATGGCGGCGGAGGACTTCGCGTACCTGCTCCGCGAGGCGCCGGGGTCGTTCGCCTGGCTCGGAGCCGCGCTGGACGATCCACGCGAACACCATCACCCGAGATTCGACATCGACGAACGTGCACTCGTCCGCGGCGCAATCGTGCTCGCGGCGAGTGCGCTGAGGGCGCTGGAGGAGATCGGCTCCCCCGCGCCGAGCCGTACCTAGCATCACTCGCAGCACAGGAAGTAGCAGTGAAGAAAGCAGCAGTACTCGCGGCGGCCATCGGGGTCCTCGGCGCCGCCGCCCCGGCGGCAGCACAGTTCCGGCAGGTCACCAAAGCGCCGAGCACCTGGGCCTCCGCGTGGGTCGGCGGCTATCTCAGCCCCGGCCGCGTCTACGACGCGAGCGGCAACTGGGACTTCGGCTCGACGTTCGCCGGCGGCGTCGGCCTGCACCGCCAGGTGGGACGCGGGCTCGTGCTCGGCGTCGAGACGTCGTTCGCGCCGGCCTCGTACGAGCGCACCGACGCGTCCACCGGCGAGCTCATCGAGGACGGCGACGCTCGCCTCGTCACCGGGATGCTGACCGGGCGGCTCCAGACCGGCGGCGGCGGGGACTTCGGCATGTACCTGACCGGCGGCGCGGGCGCGTTCGTCTACGGGCTCTCGGGGCTGGATGGCTGGGACCCCGATCTGGCGCTCTCGACCGGCGCGGGGCTCGAGTACAGGCCGTCCGCGAACCGCGCGCTGTTCGTCGAATGGGGCCGCTACTGGACCTTCCACCAGAAGGAGGGCGTACGCGACAACACGACGAAGCACTCACAGCTCCGCGCAGGGGTGCGCTTCGGCTTCTGAGCAAGCGTAACGCAGTCGGGGGGCTCGCCGTGGCGGCGTGGCTCGCAGCGTGTGGCGCGCCCCCCGCGCTCACGCCCATTCCCGACCCCGGGGCCGCGCACGCGGCAGGGACCGGGCACGACGTCGCACGTGACGTCGCCGCCCGCGTCCCGGCCGGCTGGCCCCACGCGCTCGACGCCGCGCCGGCCGAGGCGCGCTCCGGCATGGTCGCCAGCGACGCGCCGCTCGCCACCCGCGTCGGCGTCGACATCCTCCGCGCCGGCGGGAACGCGATCGACGCGGCCGTCGCGATCGCGTTCGCGCTCGCCGTCGTCTACCCGGAGGCGGGCAACATCGGCGGCGGCGGGTTCCTCGTCGTCCGTACGGCCGACGGAGAGACAGCGGCGCTCGACTTCCGCGAAACCGCGCCCGCGGCCGCGACCCGCGACATGTTCCTCGGCCCCGACGGCGAGCTCACCGACCGCTCCATCACCGGGCATCTCGCCTCGGGCGTGCCGGGCGCCGTCGCGGGGTTGTGGGAGGCGCACCGCCGTTACGGCTCGCTCCCGTGGCGCGACCTCGTCGAGCCCGCAGTCCGGCTCGCCGAGGACGGCTTCGTCATCGACGAGGCATTCGCAGCCGCCCTCGCCGCCGAGGCCGAACGGCTCCGCAGATTCCCCGCCTCCGCCGCCCTCTTCCTCCCCGGCGGCGAGCCGCTCCGCGCCGGCACCCGCTGGCGCAACCCCGAGCTGGCCGCCGTCCTGCGGCGGATCGCCGAGCAGGGTCCGGCCGGGTTCTACGAGGGTGAGACCGCGGACCTGATCGTCGCCGAGATGCGCCGCGGCGGCGGGATCATCACGCACGAGGACCTAGCGAGCTATCGCGCCGTCTGGCGCGAGCCCGTCGAGTTCGAGTACCGCGGGCACCGCGTGATCTCGATGCCGCCGCCGTCCTCGGGCGGGCTCACGCTCGCGCTCATCGCCAACATTCTCGAGGGGTACGACCTCGGCGCCCTCGGCTGGAACTCGACCGAGACGATCCACCTGGTCGCCGAAGCGATGCGCCGCGCGTTCGCCGACCGCAACCACTTCCTCGGCGACCCGGACTTCGTCCAGGTCCCGCGCGAGCGCTTCCTGTCCAAGGAGTACGCCCGGCAACTCCGCGAATCGATCGCCCGCGACCGCGCGACGCCGTCCGGGCGAGTCCTGCCCGGGGGCACAACCGCGTTCGACGCGGAAGGCGACCACACGACGCACTTCTCCGTGGTGGACGCACTGGGCAACGCCGTCGCCCTGACGACCACGATCAACTCGCTCTACGGCTCCGCGGTCACGGTCACCGGCGCCGGCTTCGTGCTGAACAACGAGATGGATGACTTCGCGGCCAAGCCCGGCGAGCCGAACCAGTTCGGGTTGGTCCAGGGCGAGGCGAACGCGATCGAGCCGGGGAAGCGGATGCTCTCGGCGATGACGCCGACGATCGTGCTGGCGCCCGACGGCGCGCCGCTCCTCGTGACCGGCGCGCGCGGCGGGCCGCGCATCATCACGGCGACGTTCCAGATCCTCTCGAACGTCGTGGACCACGGGATGCCGCTCGGCGCGGCCGTCGCCGCGCCGCGGATCCACCACCAGCACCTGCCGGACGTGCTCTACTTCGAAGAAGGCGGGCTGCTAACGGAGGCGGTCGGCGCCCTCCGGGCGCTGGGGCACGAAGTGGCGACCCGACCGACCGTCGGCAACGCGCCCTCGATCCTGCGCTGGAACGGCCGGTGGGTCGGCATGCACGACCCGCGGCTGGGCGGGCTCGCGGCGGGCTACTGACCCCGAACACGAGAGCGCGGCAACAACAAAGCGCGGCGCGAGGGTCGTCCTCGCGCCGCGCATTCGTTCGACCGGCCCGGCCGACTCAGTTCCGCTGCACCTCGACCGGCGCGTCGAGCCGGATCACCATGCGGGAGCCAGCGGGGAGCACCGCGTCGACGTCGGCGGTACCCATGGCGATCGCGGTACCGGCGGCGGCGCCGACGGCCGCGCCCTTGAGCGTGGACTCGGTGTTCTTGCCGAGCACCTGACCGAGGATCGCGCCCGCGGCGGCCGCACCGGCCACCTTCGCCGCCGACTGCGCGGTCGACGTCCGGGTCCGCTTCTCCGGGTTCGCCTCGACCACCGACGCCTGCAGCGGGTAGCTGCGCCCGCCGAACGAGACCGCCTCGAACGCGACCTTGATGACCGCCGTCTCGCCGACCCGGTTCGACTTCTCCGCGGCGGTCACGCGGCCACGCACCGTGGCGCCCGCCGGGATCAGGATGGTGCCGTCCGCCGAGACGATCGGATCGTCGAGGACCGCCGTGAACGGATCGCCGGGCTGGTTCGTCTCCGTGCTGAGCTCGTCCTCCAGGCGCACGGCGAACTGCGTACCGGTCGGGACCGTCAGCGTCACCGGGCGCGGCTGGGGCTGCGGCCGAGGCTCCTCACGCCGCGACTCCTCGCGCGGCGTCTGGCGCTGCGGCTGCGGCGCCGGCTGCTGCCGCTGCTGCGTCGTCGGACGCGGCTGGGGCTGCGGCTCCGGCTCCTTCGGCTTGTCCTCCAGAGCGGCCGGAGCGCTGTCCCGTTGGAGGGCCAGATCGAGCTCCCGATCCAGCTCGTCCTCCTCCAGCGCAGCACGCTCGTTGCCGGAATCACCGCACGCGGCCGGCAAGACGGCGATCGGCAGGATCAATAGCAGTGTGGCGGTCCGCAACAGGTACCTGGACATTTGCCCCTCCGCGGGTGTCGTCCCCGCTTGAACGGCCGGGACGTTTCGGATAACTTGACACGTGATGCGCAACGCATCGCCTCTCACGTCGCAATGTATATACCAGAACGGGCCGTAGGTTTCCGCGCCGCCGGGAGGTCCGCGAGGCGCGTCGACCGGCGGCCCGGTTTCGCAGAATCGATCCGCGTCGGCACGGCCACGGCAGCGAGCCAGCGCTCCGCTGGCGCCGGCCGCGCGGCGTTCGCATAAAATGAAAGAACTGCGCACGCTCATCCCGTACATTCGCCCCTACCGGCGCGGGATGGCGCTCGGCCTCCTCCTGGTCCTCGTTTCCGACGCGTTCGGGATCCTCATGCCCTGGCTGGTCGGCCGGGCGGTGGACGCGCTGAAGCGACCGGACATCACCCTCCGCCTGATCCTGCTCTACGCAGCCGCGGTGGTCGCCACGGCGGTGCTGAGCGGCGCCGCGCGCTACGGGATGCGCGAGCTGTTGAACGGGATCAGCCGACGCGTCGAGACGGACCTGCGGCAACGCTTCTTCGAGCACCTGCTCCGCCTCGACCGTGCGTTCTACGGCCGCACCCGGACCGGGGACCTGATGAGCCGCGCCACGAGCGACGCCCAGGCGGTGCGGATGGCCGCCGGCCCGGCGGTCATGTACCTGGTCAACACCGTGGTCACGACGATCTTCGCCCTGGGCTTCATGATCCGGATCGACCCGGTGCTGACCGGCGCCGCACTCGTCCCGATGGTCGCGCTCGCGCCGATCGCGCTAGGCTTCGGCCGCGTGATCCACCGGCGTTTCGAGCGGATCCAGGAACAGCTCGGCGACCTGTCGACGCTGGTGCAGGAGAACCTCTCGGGCGTACGGATCGTGCGCGCCTACGTGCAGGAACGCCAGCAGGAGAGGGAGTTCGAGGAGCTGAACGCCTCGTACCTGCGGGCGAACATGGCACTCGCGCGCACGAGCGGCGTCTTCAACCCGCTCCTGACCCTGCTCACCGGGCTGGGGATGGTGATCGTGCTCTGGTTCGGCGGACGGCTGGCCATGGCCGGGCGGATCACCGTCGGCGACTTCATCGCCTTCGGCTTCTACCTGAACATGCTGACCTGGCCGATGATCTCGCTGGGCTGGGTGATCAACCTGTTCCAGCGAGGCGCGGCGTCGATGGGCCGGCTGAACGCGATCTTCGCGATCCAGCCGGAGATCCGGGAGCCGGAGCATCCGACGCGGATCGAGGCCGTCCGCGGCGAGATCGAGTTCCGCGACGTCGCCTTCCGGTACCCCGGGACGGAGCGGAACGTCCTCGACGGCGTCTCGTTCCGCGTCCCCGCCGGGAGCACCGTGGCGCTCGTGGGTCCCACGGGGGCCGGCAAATCCACCGTCATCGCGCTCCTCGCCCGCCTATACGACCCGACCCGGGGCCAGGTCCTCCTCGACGGCGTGCCGCTGACCGACCTGCCGCTGGACGTGGTGCGCGGGGCGATCGGCCTCGTCCCGCAGGACGCGTTCGTCTTCTCGGAGACGATCGGCGAGAACATCGCGCTCGGGCTGCCCCCCGACGGCGACCACGACGCACGGATCCGCGAGGCGGCGGAGATCGCGCAGCTCGACGAGGCGATCGCCGGATTCGAGCACGGCTACGACACCCTCCTCGGCGAGCGGGGCGTGAACCTCTCGGGCGGGCAGCGCCAGCGCACCACGCTGGCCCGCGCGATCGCGCGCGACCCGCGGATCCTGGTGCTGGACGACGCGCTCAGCGCCGTCGACACGCAGACCGAGACCCGGATCCTCGAGGGGCTGCGACGCGTGCTGCGCGGACGGACCGCGATCATCGTGAGCCACCGCGTCACCGCGGTGATGGGCGCGGACCAGATCCTGGTGCTGGACGGAGGACGGATCGTCGAGCAGGGGAAGCACGAGGAGCTCCTCGCACGCGGCGGCCTGTACGCCACGCTGCTACGCCGCCAGCTCCTGGAGGAAGGGCTCGAACAGGACGAGGGCGCGCTTGCGGCGGCCCAGGTCGAGGGCTAGCTTTCCGGCGATGAGCACGATCGAGCGTCCCATCATGCTCGTCGAAGACGACCCCCTCCTCCGTGACGCGCTCCGCCTTCTCCTCGAAGATGCGGGGTATCGCGTCCTGGAGGCGGGCAATGCGGCAGAGGCGCTGGAACGCTGTTCGATCGACCCGCCTTCGCTCATCCTGCTCGACCTCGGGCTCCCGGACCGGCCCGGCCTCGAGGTGGCCCGGATCCTCCGCACCCGACAGGCGACCCGGGACACGCCCATCGTCGCCCTGACGGGGAGGGTCGGCCCGAGCGAGCGGAACGCCTGCTTCGCCGCGGGGTGCACCTCGTTCCTGGCCAAGCCGGTCGAGCCGCGGGAACTCCTGCGCTGCGTCCCCGAGTTCATGCGGACAGGGTAGGCGCTCGGGGCCCGTGCCGCGAGGCGCGAGCCGAGCGCTCCGCCGCCCTACAGCCGCTCCAGCAGGAAATCCGGGGTCAGTCGCGCGAAGTAACCGGCAAGCGCCGGGAACGTGCCACTCGCCAGGAGCACGCCGGCCAGAATCAGCACCGCGCCCGACGTCTTCTCCAACACCGGGATCAGGCGACGCATGTGCCTCGACGCCTCGAGGAACCGCCCCGTCGCGAGCGCCGCGAGCAGGAACGGCAGCGCCAGGCCGAGCGAGTACGCGCCGAGGAGCGCGATCCCGGACGTGACCGTCTCCTGCGTGGCGGCGTAGGTCATCACGGCGCCGAGCACGGGCCCGATGCACGGCGTCCAGCCGGCGCCGAACGCCATGCCGGCCAGCGCGGCTCCGAAGTACCCCGCGGGCCGCGAGGCGAGCTGGATCCTGCGCTCCCGCATCAGCGCGCCGATCCGCAGCACCCCGAGCAGGTGCAGGCCGAAGACGACGATCAGGACGCCGCCGATCCGGGCGATCCAGTCCTGGTACCGGAACATGAGCTGGCCGAGCACCGTCGCGGAGGCGCCCAGCAGCAGGAAGACGAGGCTGAACCCGCCGACGAAGGCGAGGGCGTGGAGCACGGCCGCGCGCCGACGCGCGCCCGCGCTCAGGTCGTCGAGCGTCATCCCGGTGACGAACCCGAGATAGCTCGGAACGAGCGGAAGGACGCACGGCGAGAGGAACGAGAAGACTCCCGCGGCGAAGGCGACCGCGAAAGACACCGACTGATCCATGGTCGCTCCAGCGAATTCACGGCGGAGCCGCTTCCGGCGGACTCTCTACCGTTGGTACTACAAATTGAAGTATCTGCCGTTCGCCGCGGAACGGCGTCGCCGCCGGGACGGCGACTCCGCCGAACGGCTCAGACGCGGCTTCGTCGTCATCCAGATCGACGCCCTGGCGCACGAAGACTTCGAACGCGCTCTCGAGCGCGGCTATATGCCGCACCTCAAGAAGCTCATCGAGCGCGACGGCTGGCAGGTTCGCCGCTTCCCGGCCGGGCTGCCCAGCGCGACGCCGGCCGCCCAGGCCGCCATCTTCTACGGCACCAAGCACCGCATCCCGGCGTTCCGTTTCTACGAGAAGCAGGACCGGCGCGTGATCATCGGCTCGCAGACCGCGGCCATGCAGTACATCCGCGACCGGCTCCCTGCCGATGGTATCCTGACGGGGGGATCGAGCTACGTCAACCTCTACGACGGCGGCGCCGCCCGCTCCGTCTTCACCCTCTCCGCCCGGGACCGCCAGCCGTTCTTCCAGAAAGTCGGCGGGATGCGCCTCGCGCTCCTCCTCGCGCTCCACCCGATCCGCGTACTGCGCATGGTCCTCGCCAGCGTCCGGGAGTACCTGCGCGAGGAGCGCGACCGGCTCGTCAGCCACATGCGCGGGCGCTACACGCACTACTGGTGGTATTTGCCGTTCCTGCACATCGGGAGCAACGTCATCCTGCGCGAGCTGCAGACTCTCGCGGTCCTCCTCGACATCTACACCGGCGTGCCGGCGATCTACACCACCTACAACCTCTATGACGAGTTCGCGCACCACTTCGGCCCATCCTCGCGCACCGCGCTGAAGAGCCTGCGCGCGCTCGACAGCCGTATCGCCGAGATCCTGCGGATGCTCCGTCGCGTCCCGGGACGGCCGTACGACGTCTACATCCTGAGCGACCACGGCCAGACGCCGTCCATCCCCTACCGCATCGAGTTCGGCGAGACGCTCGGCGACACGATCGAGGCCGCCGTCGACTACGGCGTTCACGTCCTGGCCGGGACGGGCGCTTACGGTCGCCCCCGCGAGGCCATGGACTTCCTCGTGCAGGAGCTGGAAGAGGTCGCCGCCACGTCCATCTCGCCGACCCGGCAGCTCGGGCTCCGCCTCGGCCGCTGGCTCCGCAAGGAGTACGGCCTCTTCCCTCTCGTCGCCGAGACCGTCCGGATCGCGAAGGACAAGCGCCTCGTCGTGACCTACTCCTCCTCACTCGCTCACGTCTACTGGACCGAGCCCGAGCGGCCGCTGCGCTTCGACGAAATCCGGTCCGACCCCGAACGGCGCGCGCTCTACTACTTCCTCGTCGCCCACCGCGGGATCGGCCTCGTCGTCACGCGGATGCAGGACGGCGCGCACGTCGAGAACCGGGACGGCCGCGCTCTGGTCACGCCCGCCGGCGAGGCGTTCGTGCTGGCGGGGAAGGACCCGTTGGCGCCGTATGCGACGTCGCCCGTCGAGCGCCGCGCGATCGTCCACCTGGCCCAGCTCCCCAATTCCGGCGACCTGGTCCTCTTCGGCGCATACGACCCGGCCACGGACACGTGCATCTGCTTCGACGACCAGGTCGGCGCCCACGGCGCGATGGGCGGACGGCAGTTCTGGCCTTTCATCCTGACGCCGCCCGGCCTCGTCCCCGACGACTACGTCATCGAGGACCCGCTCGATCTGTATCCGTTGTTCCGGAGGTACCTCGAGGAGCCTAACCCATGAACTTGTAGCCGACCATCTTGTAGATCAGCTTCGCCACCAGGAAATCCGGCGCGTGCAGCCCGGGGATCGGGGCCAGCTCGACGACGTCGCAGGCGACGACGTTCCGCTCGCGGAAGACCCGGCGCAGCAGCTGCATCGTCGGGTACCACTGGAGCCCGCCCGGCTCCGGCGTCCCGGTCGACGGGACCAGCGCGGGGTCGAGCCCATCCACGTCGAACGTGATGTAGACGTCCTCGCCCAGCCGCGAGATCACATCGTCGATCCACGCGTCGCCATCGTGGATGTCGTCGGCCAGGAACAGATGGATGTGGTCGGAGTTGCGCGCCAGCTCCCGCTCCTCGCGCGTGAGCGCCCGGATCCCGACCGCCACGATGTTCACCCGGTCGTGCACGCGGTGCATGACCGACGCGTGCGAGTACGGGCTCCCTTCGTACTCGGGGCGCAGGTCCGTGTGTGCGTCGATCTGGAGCACGGTGAGCGGCCGGTCGCCCTTCGCCTTCAGCCGGTCCGCCCAGGCGAGGACCGGCGCGCTCGTGATCGAGTGCTCGCCGCCCAGCATGATCACGAACTTCCCGGGCGCAGCGTCCAGCAGCGCGTCGTACGCGGCGCGCAGCTCCGCCACCGCCTCGGCAGGCCCGGCGCCCGTCAGCTCCAGCGACGGCAGCGTCGCGACGCCGACCTCGTACGGCTCCGCGTCGAGCTCCTGGTCGTACAGCTCGATATAGCGCGACGCCTCGATGATCGCCGCGGGCCCGGCCGCCGTGCCGGCGCCGAAGCTCACCGTCGCCTCGTACGGCACCGGAAGGATCACCGCCCGCGCGCGCTCGAAGTCGCTCGAATCCTCGTCCAGCCCCAAGAAGTTGTGCGGCAGCTCCCAACCGAACGACCGCAAAGAATCAGGCAGCGTCATTCCCCTTCCCTCTCCGCCTGGCGTCGACGTAAGAAAGGGCCCCCGACCGGGGGCCCCTGGATCCCCCCGATTCGGCATGGCCCGGGACTATACGGTCTCGATCGGGCAGGTCAACCCCTCCCACTGCAGCGTCCGGCCCGCCGCCTGGCACTCCGCGCAAATGCCGTACATCTCCAGGCGGTGCCGTACCGGCCGGAACCCCTGCTCCCTGGCCAGCTCCTCCTGCAAACGCATGAGCTCCGGCGTGTCGACCTCCTGCACGCGCCCGCACTCCGTGCAGATCAGGTGCTCGCGAACCAGCGTCTGCCCGAACAGGTGCTTGTACCGCTTGAACCCCTCGCCGAAGTCGTACTCCTCGACGAGGCCGCTCCGGACGAGCATCTCCAGCGTCCGGTAGATCGTCGCCTTGCCGATCTTCTCCCCACGGGCACGGAGCCGCGACTCGATCTCCTCGACGGACAGATGCTCGGACGTCGAGAAGACCAGCTCTGCGATGACCTCGCGCTGCTGCGTGATCGGCAGACCCTGGTCCCTCAGGTATCGTCGGAAGAGGTGTACGAAGCTCATGTGCCCTCCTGCCCTTGGCGCCGCCCCAATCATAATACTTGTTCTCCGCCCGCGGGATCCCGCGACTCCGCGCCGCGAAGGTCTCGCGCTTCGGCGGCCGACGGGTCGGAGAGCGACGCGACGAGGTCCGACCACCGGGCCGCATCGCCCTGGATCGCGGCCTCGCGGGGCGGCGCGAGGAGCAGCTCCTCATCCAGTCGACGGAGCACGCCTTCGATGAGGCGGCCGAGGCGGTCCGCCGGCGCGGCGCCGTGCTCGAGCACGGTCGCCTGCGTGTCGAGCCGGCCGCGCTTGTCGACGCGCACCGTGTAGTGCGCCGTGAGGACGCGGCGTCGCTCCGGGTCGCCCTCGTCGAGCAACGCGGCCACGATCACGGTGCTGAACGCCCCCGCGACCCGGCGGGTCGGGAAGATCCACAGCTGGTCGACCGTCTCGACGGGGACGCGTCCGGCGAGATCTTCGAGGTGCGCGGCGAGGTGCCCGGTTTCGGGCGCCACGCCGCGGTCGGCGGCCGTGCTCACGCGCCGCTGGCGGCGTGGACGGGCGCGCGGCCGTAGTCGCGCGACGTCGCCCGGTTGGCGGTCTCGGCCTCGACGAAGTAGCGCAGGACGTGCAGGAAGTCCTGGGCGTTCGTGATGACGCCGAAGGCCTGGTGCGTCCCCCGATCCTTGAGCTTGCTGACCACGAACTCCGATGAGTCGACGGCGATCGTCGTCAGCGGCCGGAACGAGCCGTCCTTCTCGATCACGTAGGACGGGAGCATGTTGCCGAAGGCGATCGTGTGCAGCGCGGTAGCGATCATGATCGCCATGGTCGTGCGCTGCGCGTGCTCGCGCATCAGCTCCTGCGCCCTGACGACGTCGGTGATCGTGTCCGGGAGCGGGCCATCGTCGCGGATCGAGCCGGCCAGGACGAAGGGGACGCCGTGCGTGACGCACGCGTGCATGATCCCCTCGCGCAGGATCCCCTGCTCGACGGCGGCGCGGATCGAGCCGGCCGCGCGGATCTTGTTGATCGCCCGCATGTGGAACGCGTGGCCGCCGGAGACCGGGCGGCCGGTGCGGTCCATCCCGAGCGTCGTGCCCATGAGCGCCTGCTCGATGTCGTGCACGGCGACGGCGTTCCCGCCGAGCAGCGCGTGGACGTAGCCGTTCTCGATGAACCAGGTGAGCACGTCCCGGCCGCGGGAGTGGAGGACGGCGGGCCCGACGACCCAGACCACGTGCCCGCCGCGCTCCTTCTCTTCGATGAGGAGCCGCGCCATCTCCGCGTAGTCGACGGGTTTCTCGCGGCTGACCTCCGAGCTCATGAACTGGAACTCGTCCTCGCCCGCGCCCTCTCGCCCCGCGCTGAAGCCGCCGGCGTGAACGTAGATCCCCTCGCTCCCGTCCTCCGCGTACCCGACGGCGACGAGCTGGCCGGCCTTGACGTACCGCCCTTCGAGGACGCGCAGCGTGCCGTCCGCCTCGAGGACGATGGCGGAGTCCATCCGCGGCGCGACGGGCGTACGCCACTCGCCGGCGACCTTGACGTAGGTGGGGAGGTTCGTCGTCGAGAAGAACCCCTCCGGCAAGACCCCGTCGGCCGGCGCGGGCACGAAACGCGCGTCGGGCGCGCTCGCGAAGCGCGCCTCCCGAAAATCCGGGCGTCGGTAGAATCCGTTCATACCTCGAAATTTAGCCGATTTCGGGCCGACTC
This sequence comes from uncultured bacterium, assembly GCA_937889645.1. Classification (GTDB taxonomy): domain Bacteria; phylum Gemmatimonadota; class Gemmatimonadetes; order Longimicrobiales; family RSA9; genus CALBZE01. The sequence continues at coordinate 44,837 of CALBZE010000048.1, read as the reverse complement.
TCAAGCTTACGGAGAGCCTCGCGGGTGGCGTCCAGGACCGACGCCCGGGCCTCCTCCAACGGCCTCGCGATCAACGCGCCCGCGGCCTTGACGTGCCCGCCCCCGCCGAACTGCCGCGCGATCCGGTTGACGTCCGCCTCCCCGTTCGAGCGGAGCGAAACCTTGGTCGAGCCGTCGGGCAGCTCACGGAAGAGGATGGCGACCTCGGTCCCCTCGATCGAGCGGGCGTACTCGACGATCCCGTCCAGGTCCTCGGACGTCGCGTTGACCGACTCGAGCACGGCGCGCGGGAGCGTGATCCACGACACGCCCGCCTCGGGGTCCGCCTCCAGCCGCTCGAGCGCAGATCGTAGGAGCGAAATACGCCGGAGCGGGACGGTCGCGAAGAGGCGCCGATAGACGGCCTCGGGGTCGACGCCGCGCCGCAGCAGCTCCGCGGCGATCGCGTGGGCGCGCGGCGTGGTGTTGGAGAAACGGAACGAGCCGGTGTCGGTCACGATCGCGGTGTAGATCCCTTCGGCGACGGCGGGCGGCCAGTCGACGTCCGGCTCGGCGAGCCGGAGCAGGTCGAAGACCAGCTCGCCCGTCGCGGAGGCGGACGGGTCGCGGATCCCGGTGTCGGCCACACTCGTGTCGCCCGGCGGGTGGTGGTCGACCACGACGGTCGGCAGCGCGCCGATCAGGTCGGCGAGCCGGCCGAGGCGTTTCGGCTCGCTCGTGTCCAGCACGACGAGGAGGTCCGCATCGCGGAGCGCCCTCTCGGCCTCCGCCGTCCCCGCGTCGGCGATCCGCACCGGCTCCGCGACGAGGTGGAGGTAGGGCGCGGGAAACGGCGTAGGGTTGACGATCGTGACCCGTTTCCCCCGGGCGGCGAGCCACGCGCCGAGCGCGGCCTCCGAGCCGGCGCCGTCGCCGTCGGCGTTGACGTGCGTGGTGAGCACGATGTCGCTGGCCGAGTCGAACGCGGCGAGGACTTCGGCGAGCGCGGCACGGCGCGATTCGGGAACGGCGATCATGTCCGACACGTCAGAACACCCTGGTCCCGGGTCCCGAAGCGCGAGAGTAGCCGGCCGCGGCGCGGAGCGTCAAGGGACCCAGCGCTTGTGGAACTTGGCGTACGTCGACGCGACGTGCACCGCGAAGGAAGAGTAATGTCCATGGAGCCGCCCTTCCCGCAACGCGGCGAGAAACGCGGACGGCGAGTCCTCGAACGGCGGCACGTCGACGTACGTGCGTCCGACCTCGAAGAGCGTGTGGGCGTCCGAGCCGGCGCCGAGCGGAAGGTTCCGCTCCCGCGCCCATGCGACGGCCCGGTCGTTCAGCCGGCGGTAATGGATACGGCCGTTGAACCCCTCCACGGCGTCGACGAGGTCCTCGATCTCGCCGAGGATCCGCCCGCCGCCGCCCTTCCCGCCGGCGAACGGGTGCGGCACGTAGACGATCCCGCCCTGGTCGTGGATCCGCTCGCACGTCTCCCGCGCCGGCGTCCCTTTCGGGATCCGCTCGGAGATGTACAGCCCGATCACGTCCACCCCTTCCGCCGTCTTCACCTCCTCCCCCACGATGACGCGGTCGGGGTAGCGCTCCCTCATTCGGAGCGCCACGTCGATCTCGTTGTGGTCGGTGATGCAGACCTTGTCGACACCGCGAGCGGCCGCCCGCTCGATCACCGCGACGGGGTCGCTCAGGCAATCGTGCGAGCCGCGGGTGTGCAGGTGCATGTCTATCCTGACGCGGCGGCCCTCCGCCGAAGCTCCCGCCATACCGCCTCCGCCTCGCGCTCGAGCGCGTCGAGCGTGCCTTCGTTCTCGATCACGTAATCCGCACGGCGACGCTTTTCCGACGCCGGCATCTGGGCGTCGATCATGCGCCGCGCTTCGTCCTCGTCGAGGCCGCGGTCCCGGACCAGCCGCTCGAGGCGGACCTGCTCCGGGGCGTCGACCAGGACGATCGCATCGAACTCCGGGTCCAGGCCGGCCTCGAAGAGGAGCGGGATGTCGTGGACGACGATGCTCTCCCCCTCGGCCTCGAGCCGTGCCTCCTCCTCGGCCCGCAGCCGGCCGACCTCGGGGTGCACGATCGATTCCAGCTTCGCCCGCGCGGCGGGGTCGCGGAACACGACGCCGCGCATCGCCGCGCGGTCCAGCCCGCCGGACTCATCCAGCACGCCGGGGCCGAATTCTTCCGCGATGCGGCGAACCGCGGCCGAACCCGGCGCCACCGCGCGGCGCGCCAGGACGTCCGCGTCGATCACGCGGGCGCCCAGACGCTGCCAGACCCGCGCAACCGTCGACTTGCCGCTCGCGATGTTTCCCGTGAGCCCGACGCGGAACACCTACCCCTCCGTGCGGCCGGAGGCGCCGGCCGAAGGCGCCGCCGCGCCGGGCGCGGTCGCGACCGCGGCCTCGGGAGCGCCGCCACCGGCCGGCTCAGCCGATTCCAGCATCAGCCGGTGCCGCTTGCGGTGCAGGAGGACCAGCCCGACCACGACGAGGCCGCCGACCACGATGGCGCTCAGCGTCCCGAGCGTGGATGCGACCAGACGCCAGCTCTCGCCAACGACGTAGCCGAGCGCGATCGAGCCGAACCCCCAGCCGAGGATGCCAACGACGTCGAAGACCAGGAATCGGCCATACGGCATGCGGCTCATCCCCGCGAACCAGGGCATGAGCGTCCGGACGAAGGAGAGGAATCGGGCAAGCGTGACGGAGAGCGCGGCGTGGCGCCGGAACAGCCCCGTCGCCGTCGCCTCGTAACGGCGCCATGCGCTCCCCAGGCAAGTGCCTTGTGCGACCATGCGTGTGCCGCCGACCCGGCCCAGGAGATAGCCGCACTGGTCGCCGACGAGCGCGCCGCCCAGCGTCGCCGCCGCGATGTCGCCGAACTCGAAGTAGCCCCGGTCCGCAAGGAACGCCGCGATGAGCACCGTCGCTTCGGCGGGGACCAGCAGCCCGAGGAAAGCGGCCGTCTCGATGGCGACGATCGCGAACACCACCCACGGCCCGACCGCGAGCAGCAGGGCGACGATGTCGTGGAGGAGAAACTCCATTAACGCGCTATCTCCGTCCGACGCTGGCCCGGATGTCGTCTTCCGTGTTCCGTTCCCCATCGGGGCCAGCCGAACCGACCGTGATCGAGTCACGGCTCACGACGAGGTAGTACCAGTTCCCCCACGGGTCCCGCCCCTGCTTGCCGCCTCGCCAGTTGCGACGCAGGTAGTCCGGGAACTCGCTAGGCAGCGGCAGGTTGCCCGACCGCTCCGCCCGGGATCGGATCATCCGCGCGATCGCCTGCGCCTCGTGTTCCGCCGCCCAGCGATGGACGGGGACCATCGCCCATTCGATCACGGGATCGAGGCGCCGCAGGCCGGAATCCCATACGGGAACGACCCTCGGCTCGACCCGCTCGCGCAGCGCGGGGACCGTGGCGCTCGCAGCGGCGAAGAGAAACAGCAGAACGAAGAGCTTCTTCACGTCGTCGCGCGCCTGATGGACCGGCCCGTCCGCCTCATGGACGCGGACCACTCGAGATACCGCACGAGTTCGTCCGGCGTCGGCTCCGCACCCTCATCCCCGTACGCCGTGTGCATCCGCCACTCCAGGTACTCCGCCGGGGGCAGCGGCAGGAACGGGGGACGCCTGAACCAACCCCGAGCCCGGAACCGCCACGCCGCACCGAGGAGGAGCAGCGCGAGGCGCGGGCGCCTGAGGGCATGGAAAGCCAGACGAACGAGCAACTTCGAACGGGACTTGCTCAGTGAATTCACTCCTCGAGAACCAGGTGGACCCGCCCGGGCAGCCGGCGGGACGCATGCTGAAGATTGCAACGGTTCGGCCGCTTCGCAACGGCGGGCGACCCCGCGCCTCGCCGATTGGGCCGATGTACCCCGGCCGGGCGGCCACGGGTCCGCGGCTCGCGGGATGACCTCCGACGCCGGCGCGATTCGCGGGGTGGCCGACGGCGCCGCGTCGGGGTATACTAAAGTGTTCGGCACGGACCCTTCGGGGTTTGAGTCCCCCGCGCCCCCGGGCCGGGGACGAACGGTCACGAGTGGATGGATCATGGCGACGAAAGCGAAGATCGCGGAGCGGAAGAAGCGCGCGGCAGGGCTGGACCGGGACGCGCTCCTGCGCATGTACCGCACGATGGTGACGGCCCGCAGGATCGACGACAAGGAGCTCCAGCTCAAGCGTCAGAACAAGATCTTCTTCCAGATTTCCGGCGCGGGCCACGAGGGGATCCAGGTGGCGATCGCGCCACATCTCCGTCCGGGCTCCGATTGGTTCTACCTCTATTACCGCGACCGTGCGCTCACCCTTGCGCTGGGCGTAACGCCTTACGAGCAGCTGCTCCAGTCCGTCGCGGCCGCGGCCGACCCCGCGAGCGGCGGCCGTCAGATGCCGTCGCACTGGGGGAAGCGCGAGCTCAACATCGTGAGCACTTCGTCGCCGACGGGGACGCAGTTCCTCCAGGCCGTCGGGTGCGCCGAGGCGGCGTGGCGGGCCTCGCAGGTCGAGGCGATGCGCGAGGCGATCGGCCCGTTCGAGGACGACGAGATCGTGCTCGTCACGACCGGCGAGGGGCAGACCTCGGAGGGCGAGTTCTGGGAGGCGCTCAACACGGCGTGCAACCTGAAGCTCCCCGTCGTCTTCCTGGTCGAGGACAACGGGTACGCGATCTCGGTGCCGGTCGAGGTCAACACGGCCGGCGGGAAGATCAGCGAGCTGGTCAGGAGCTTCCCGCACCTCTACGTGGAGGAGGTCGACGGGTGCGACGTCGAAGCGAGCTACGAGGCCGCCGGGCGCGTCGTCGCCTACGCGCGCCAGCGCAAGGGGCCGGCGCTGCTCCACGCCCACGTGATCCGGCCGTACTCGCATTCGCAGTCGGACGACGAGCGGATGTACCGCCCCGACGACGAGCGGGAGCGGGAGGCGCAGCGCGACCCGATCATCGTGCTGCGCAACCGTCTGATCGAGAGCGGCCTGGCGACGGCCGAAGAGCTGGACGCGATCGAGCAGGAGGCGCTCCAGGAGGTGCAGGAGGCGGCCGACCGCGCGCTCGAGCAGCCGCAGCCGGCGCCCGAGACGGCGACGCTCTACCTCTACTCGCCGGACGTGGACCCGACTTCCGAGCGCTTCGACACCGAGGACGACCCGCGGTTCGAGGGCGAGGAGACCACGATGGTCGACCTCATCAACGCGTGCCTGCGGGACGAGATGGAGCGCGATCCGCGCATCGTCGTCTTCGGCGAGGACGTCGCCGACGCGAGCCGCGAGGAGGTCCTCGAGAAGGTCAAGGGGAAGGGCGGCGTCTTCAAGGTGACGTGGGGGCTCCAGCGCAAGTTCGGAGGCATCCGCGTCTTCAACTCGCCGCTGGCCGAGGCGAACATCGTCGGCCGCGCGGCCGGGATGGCCACCCGTGGGCTCAAGCCGGTCGTCGAGATCCAGTTCTTCGACTACATCTGGCCGGCGATGATGCAGATCCGCGGGGAGCTGGCCACGATGCGCTACCGGTCGAACAACTCGTGGGCGGCGCCGGTCGTGATCCGCGTCGCGTACGGCGGCTACCTCAAGGGTGGCGCGATCTACCACTCGCAGACCGGCGAGACGCTCTTCACGCACACGCCGGGGCTGCGCGTGGTGCTCCCGTCGAACGCCGTCGACGCGAACGGGCTTCTCCGCACGGCGATCCGCTGCGAGGACCCGGTGCTCTTCCTCGAGCACAAGCACCTCTACCGCCAGGTCTACAACAAGGGGCAGTATCCCGGGCCGAACTTCATGATCCCGTTCGGAAAGGCGAAGGTGCTCCGCGAGGGGAAGGACGTCACGGTCGTGGCGTGCGGCGCCGTCGTGAAGCGCTCGCTGGATGCGGCCAAGATCGCGGAAGAGCACGGGATCAGCGTCGAGGTCATCGACCTGCGCTCGCTGAACCCGCTCGACATGGAGACGATCGGCGACTCCGTCCGCAAGACGAACCGGGTCATCATCGCGCACGAGGACGCGCTCTCGTGGGGGATCGGCTCGGAGATCGCGGCGCGGATCGCCGACGAGCTCTTCCCGTGGCTGGACGCGCCCGTCAAGCGCGTCGCGTCGCTCGACACGTGGGTCGCGTACTCGCCCGAGCTCGAGGACGTGATCCTGCCGCAGACGGACGACGTCTGGAAGGCGATCCAGGAGATCCGGGCGTTCTGACGCGGTCGGGTCGGGAGCGCGGCGCCCCGGCGGGCGACGCGTCCCGGGGCGCCGGTTGGGACGCGCACGAACGGAAGGCGGGCCGGAATCTTCCGGCCCGCCTTCGTTCACCCGTGCACCGCCTCGGCCTCCGGCGACCCCGCGATCGCGCGCTCGTAGAGCGCGAGGACGTGCGCGCGCGAGATCACTCCGACGAGCCGTCCGGTATCGGGATCGACGACCGGCAGCGATGACGCCCCGCGCACGCCCATCTTCCGAATCGCATCGAGGAGCGAGTCCCTCGGCGTGACGGTTTCGGTGGGGTTCGCGACGTCGGCTGCGATCAGGAGCCCCGTCAGCCGGTCCTGGTCGCGGGCCAGCCGCCCCAGGTCGGCCACGGTGATCACGCCGATGCAGCGGAGTTCCTCGTCGACCACGGGGAACTCGGTCTGTCCGCCGCGCCCCAGGTGCTCGAGGAGGCTGCCGACCGTGGCGGCGTGGCCGATGACCTGAGGATTGCGGTCGTAGGCATCGGCCACGCTGAGCCCGGCCAGGACGTCCCGGTCGGCGCCGTGCTCGATCCGCTCGCCCCGGCGCCGCAGCCACCCGCTGTAGAGCGAGTCCTGCTCGATCCTCCGAGCGACGACGTAGCTGACCACCGTGGTCAGCATCAGCGGGAGCATGATCGCATAGTCGTTGGTCATTTCGAACACGATCAGGATCCCGGTGATCGGCGCCGCGGTCGCGGCGGCGACGACGGCGCTCATCCCGACGAGCGCGTACGCCTCGGGGTGCAGTTCGAGCCCGGGGAACAGCGAGGCGATCGCGACGCCGAACGCCCCGCCCGTCGCGGCGCCCACGTAGAGCGACGGCGTGAACACGCCGCCGGACCCGCCGGCGTTCAGCGTGATCGATGTGGCGACGATCTTCCCGAACGCGAGGAACGCCAGCGCGAACCAGGGCATGCGGCCGAACACCTCGAGCCGGACGGCGAAGTGCCCGTGCCCGACGAGGTCGCCCTGGGAGACGAGGACCATGAGGCCGACGACGGCGCCGCCGATCCACGGGATCGCCCATTCCGGCACCCGCAACTGCCGAACGGCGTCGCCGGCGCGGAAGTAGGTGCGAACGAAAAGCACGGAGACGAGGCCCGCCAGGACGCCCAGCAGCGGATAGAACACGAGGACCTCGCGGGCGAGCGTGTAGCCGTACTCCTCCGGGATCGGGAAGGCGGGGTGGTTACCGAAGATCCCGCGCGAGACGATCGCGGCGACGACGCTGGCGATGACGACGGGAGGGAACGCGCCCGCGGCGAGCGAGCCGAGGATCTCCTCGAGCGCGAAGAAGGCGCCCGCGAGTGGAGCGTTGAACGCTGCGGAGATCCCCGCCGCGGCGCCGGCGGCTACGAGGACCTTCACGCGTGGGGCGCCGAACCCGAAGGTGCGGCCGAGCGCCGAGCCGATGGCCGCACCGAGCACGGCGACCGGTCCTTCGCTCCCCGCCGAGCCGCCGCTCCCCAGCGTCACGGCGCTCGCCGCGGTGCGCGCCACCGCCGGCCTCGTCGGGATGTGCCCGCCCCGCCGCGCCACCGCGAGCTGCACGTCGGGGACGACCGAGCCGTCGTGCCCGGGCGCCAGGCGTCGCATGATCACCCAGGCCGCCGCGAAACCGGCCGCGGTCAGCACTGGGCGGTAGAGAGGGATCGAGTCGGGGCCGAGCCGGCTCGCCGGCCAGGCGAAGAGGACGTTGTACGCCTGGTCGATCAGCCAGTAGAACGACGCCACGCCCAGCGCGCCGGCCACGCCGATCGCCACGGCGAAGCCGAAGAGGATCGCGTTCTCGCTCAGCCCGAGCGCGCCGAACGCCGAGAGGACCGACCGCGCGAGGATCGTGACCGATACGCCGGGGCGTCGAATCACGCGTCGCCACGACAGCGACGCACGCAGGCGCTCGGCTCCGCGCACGATTGCGCGATCCGCCGTCGCCTCGGAGACCGATCCAGTTCGTCGGCTGCCGCCCGTGTCTTGCATGCGTTGGTGTGACCGGCCGAGTTCGAGGGTCACGTTCTCGGGAGGGAAACCGTGATAACCCGTTCCGGCGCCTGCGTCAAGCGCGAGTGCTGGACGGAGCGGCGCAACCGCCGACGCCCGGTCTGGCTCGGCACCCTGGCCGCCGTGTAGAATGGGTGCGGCATGATCAAGACGATCCGGTTCCTGAACCAATACCTCCGCCCGAGCCCGCACGCGGTAGAGCTCCGGGACACGACCTACGAGCGGCGCGGCGAGGCGCTGCCGGCGCGCCTGTACCTGCCGGCCGGCCGCCGGGGCCCGCTCCCGACGTGGATCGTGCTGCACGGCTTGACCTGGCACGGCCCGGCACACCCGTCGCTCGACCGGTTCGTGCGCGCGGTGGCGGCGAGCGGCTCGGCCGTGCTGGTCCCCGAGATCCCGGAGTGGCGGCGGCTCCGGGTCGCGCCGGCCGTCACCGGGCCGAGCGTGCACGCCGCGATCGACGCGGTGTGCGGGATGGGCGTCGCCGATCCCTCCAGGATCGTGGTGCTCGGTTTCTCCTTCGGTGCGACGCAGATCCTCGCCGCCGTGGCGGCGGACCCTACCCTCGCGCCACGGCTGCGCGCCGTTGCCGCCTGGGGCGGCTACTGCGACCTGCGCCGACTGTTCCACTTCGGCTTCACCGGCGAATACGAGTACGACGGCGTGCTCCACAGGACGGAGCCCGACCCCTACGGCGCTTGGGTCATGGGCTCCAACTACCTCACCCACGTGCCCGGGCTCGAGGACCACGACGACGTCGCCCGCGCCCTCGCCCGCCTCGCCGACGAGAGCGGCCGGCGCGGGACATTCGCCGGCGACCCAGTCTACGACGAGCTCAAGCGCGAGCTCCGGACGGCGCTCGCGCCCTCGCACCGGGAGGTCTTCGACCTCGTCGCCCGCTTCGGCGGCGCCGCACTCGACCAGGCCCGTGGCGAGCAGCTGGCGCAGGCACTCGCCGACGCAGCGCTCGCGGTCGATCCGCTCCTCGACCCCGGCCCGCACCTGCCGCGGCTCCCGATCCGCACACTCCTGGCCCACGGCCGCGACGACCGACTCGTCCCCTTCACCGAGACGCTGCACCTCGGGGCGGCGATCCCGGACCAGCTCCGCGACGGCCCGACGATCACGTCGCTCTTCGCCCATTCCGGACGCAACACCGCGCTCGGACCCTTTGGCGTGGGCCGCGAGGCCGCTCGTTTCGTCCACCTCCTCCAGCGGCTCCTCGCCCTCGCCGGCGATGGCCCGTGAAACCATGCTGTCCGGATCGGGTATCCTCTAACCAACGCGGAAAAATTCCAACTGTGACCGCTCGCCGCGAGGGCGAGGCGCATCGGGTGGCCAGCGCATGGATCCATCGGCGATTCCCGTATTCCTTGCCGGACCGTTTCCGGTCCTCCACAGTGCCAACGTCCTCGACCGCGAAGCCGAGGTGCAGCTCGACGTCGGCCTCATCATCGGTGGGCTCCCGACGATCCTCGCCGCCACCTCGTTCCCGCTCGACGAGACGTGGGATCGCGTCGAAGCCGCGCTCTCGAGCGGCGACGCCCGGCTGGGCGTGGCCGGCATCCCGCACCAGGTCGAGTCGGAAATCGGCGAGACCGAGGTCTTCCCTTCCGCCTACATCGGATTGGAGTGCGCCAACGGGGAGCGCTTGATCCTTGCGCACATCCGTGGACCGGACCGCAAGCAGGACCCCGAGGCGTACGCACGAGAGGTGATCGCCGCGCTCCTCAACGGCCAGACGCCGGCGGAGCTGGGCGAGCTGATCGAGGATTGACGTGTAGACCGGGGGCGCGGGCGTCACCCTTCCCGCCGCGCCCCCGGATCGATTTCAGCGCCCCCGGTGCGCTCTCACCGCAGGATCCTTCCCAGAATGAACCCTGCGCCAACCGCGATGAGCGCGGCGCGCAGCGGGTGAACGCGGATCTGCTCCTCCAGGTCCGTGCGCATCTCCCTGAAGTCCGTCGAACGGACGTAGCCGGCGGCGTTCTCGAGCGAATCGGCCAACGTGTGCGCCATCGAGCCGACCCGGTCGCCGACCGCGCCATCGCGCGATTCGACCCAGTCCCCCGCCCGATCGATCGCGCTCGCCGCGGCGCCCAGCCCGCTCCCCGCCGTCGAACGCATCCGATCCGGCGCCTCCTTGATCGCGCGGCGGCCGGCCTCGGCCCGCTCCATGACACGACGCTCCGCGCCCTCGATCGCGTCCGCCATCTTCTCGTGCGCCCGCTCGAACGCGCCCTCCGCTTTGCCGATGAGCGTCTCGTCCCCCACGCCCATCGACTCCAGCGTGGTCGACGCCCAGTCGTAGTGGCGCTCCTCATCGGCCGCGTTGCGACGCAGCACCTCGGACACCTCCTGCGGGTGGCCCATCGTCTCCGCGGCGCGCCGGTACTTGTCCCGGCTCTGCCGCTCGTTCGCCTTGAACGCCAGCAGGATCCCCTTGTCGCCGTCCATGGCGCCGATCTTCTGCACCGCGGCCTTGAACGCGCCCGTCGGGAGGTGCGCGAGATCGATCGGCATCCCGCCGTTCTGCCGGATCAGCCGCGTGAGCTCCGAGATGTGCCGCTCGTGATCGCCGCGGAACTCCATGAGCGCGCTCCGCAGCGTCTCGGACTCGATGTTGTCGATCGCGATCGTGTACGCCTGCACGGCGTCGTGGTCGAGCTGCAGCAGGTCGTTCAACTCCGCGACCAGCTCGGTTTCCGTCGGCGTGGAGCGCCCCTCCATGTCGTCCTCCTGCTCACCGTCCCCGGGATCCGTGCCGCGCAAGGCCCGCGCGGCGCGCCTCGGCGGTCGCCACTGCAACCGGCGTTCCGCGCGCCGGACGCGCCCGCGTTGCACGGCCGGTGCCCTCCGGCGTGCGAAGCGTGGTCGCGCCGGCCGCGCGAAGCACCGGCGCGTCGCCGCGAGCCCCCGGCACGCGACCTGCCACCAATCGCCCTGTCACGATCGCCGGTGGAGGATCCCTTGCGACCGAGTAGACGACGCACCCATCGAGAGTCACGATACGACTGGAAGTACCGTGGACGCGGCCGGCGACGGGCAAGGCCGCGGAGGTGGATGGATCGGCGTCGAAGTTATGCCGATCGTGAGTACGATCGGGAATTCCAGTCCCCGGAGCCGATCCCGGACCCCTGGGGCGGCCTCTACCCGCCCGTGTCGTGGGGCGGCGGCGCCCTCTACGGCCTCGAGGGCGGCGGCCCGTCTCCCTTCGCCCTCTACGGCCCGAGCCCATACGACGAGGCTTACGACACCCACCTCCCGCCCGACGAGGCGCTCCGCCGCGAGCGGCTGATCCACGAGCAGGAGCGGCGCGAGGCCGGCCCACGACGCCGGGCCCGGGCGCGTCGCTTCCGCCGGGAGTACGCCAGACGACGGCACTGGGGTGGGCGAACGAGACCGGAGTGAGGTGGCGGAAGGCGATGGGGGCTCGGGCTGAACGCGCCGCCGGCCGCGCTGCGGACCGTGACGACCACGGTACCGGATGGAAGGACCTGCACGCCCGTGTCGGCCTGGTCCGACGCCGAAACCATTCGGACGCTGCCGACGCCGTGCCCCGCGAGCCCGGCCTGGGCCGCCAGCACCACCCCGGCCGGCGTCGTCTCCTCGACAGCCAGCGAAATGGAGCCGTCCTCCGCGAGCCAGGCCACGACCGGCGCGGACACTGACGCAATGTCCGGGAAGGCGCTCCGGACCTCCCGCACCCCGGACGCGCCGAACTCCACGATCACCTCGCCGAAGGCGTCGGGCGCCTGCGCCCGGGCCGTGCAGGACCCGAGCAGTGCGAATCCCAGGGCGCTCGCAGCCAGCAGGACTCCTCGCGCGCAGATCATCGCGTCACCTCCAGGTCTACGTTGACCTCTGCGACGAACGGGCTCCACCACCCCACATCCGCACCCGCGCTCGATCGCGACATGGGAGCACGCCCAAAATGTGACGCGCCCGGAACGGCCTTGTTGCCGTTCCGGGCGCGTGACGCCGACGGTGCCGAGATCGTGCCCTGGCGGCCGCGTCGATACACGGCAACGCCTCATGGGCCGGGTGGGGCTCGAACCCACGCGCTTCGGATTAAAAGTCCGCTGCTCTGCCAGCTGAGCTACCGGCCCGGTGCTCTGAATTGCGCAAGCTATTGAATTTAGCGCATTCCGGCCTCGAGTTCAACCAATCGGAGGCGTTCCGGCCGGCGCGGTGCGCGGATGACTTCGCCTATTCGCGCAGTTCCGCGCCGCCACGCAGCGCGATCCGATGCCCGACCCAAGCGCCGGCCACGGCCGTCGTCATCTGAACCAATATTAGCGCGGCGGTCAATAGCGGCGAGAGGCCTTCCCAGCGGAGCGTCGGGAAGGCCAGCGCGAACAGGTTGACCACGAACCAGACGACCAACGACGTCAGGCCGATGGCGATCCCGTGGAGGATCGGCGCGCGTAGCGCGCGGAACCCGGTGAACAGGCCGCCGATCCAGAACCCGAGGGCGACGGCGACGATCTCGCCCGCCCCCGCACCGCCGTCCGGCCCGGGGTCTGCGAGTCCGAGCGCCGCGAGGACGAGCGCGACGAGCGACGTCGCTGCCGCGGCCACGAGCCAGCCGGCGCCGACCCAGAGCGGGTTGAGGTTCTCGAGGCGTTCCGTGTGCACGGTGCGGATCCGGCGAACGTTCGCGCACTTCGTCGCCCGCGGACGTCGCGGGCGCGGGCCGGACGGGTGCCGGCCGCGTGGGAGGCATCGCACGGATCGGGCCGGAGGGTCGGCGCCTGACGCGGCCCCAGGCCGCGCATGCGAGCGGTGCGCGGCGTCGCCCTCCGTTCAGGCGCCGCTTCCCGCTCAGATGCCGCCTCCGGCCAAGGCGTCGCCTACCGCTCAGAACTCCAGCGTGAGCTGTACGGGCGCGAAGGAGCGGCGGTGGTGCGGGGTCGGGCCCAAGCGGGCGAGTGCGTCTCGGTGCTCGGGCGTGCCGTACCCTGCGTTCCGCTCCCAGCCGTAGGCCGGGTAGCGTCGCGCGAGGCGTTGCATGAGCCGGTCCCTGGTGACCTTGGCGAGGATCGAGGCGCAGGCGACGCTGTGCACGCGGCGGTCGCCCTCGACGACCGCCGTCTGCGCTTCGCCCAGGATCGGTACGGGGAGTCCGTCGACGATGACGTGGTCGGGCCGGATCGGGAGGCGATCGATCGCGCGCCGCATGGCGAGGTGCGTAGCGCGCAGGATGTTGAGACGGTCGACCTCGCGGGCGCTGGCGGCGCCGACGGCGCAGGCGAGCGCCTGCCGTCTGATCTCCTCTACGAGCCGCTCGCGGACGGAGGGCTGGAGGCGCTTGGAGTCGTCGACGCCGGGGATGACGAGCCCCGGCGGGAGGATGACCGCCGCGGCGAGGACGGGGCCGGCGAACGGGCCGCGGCCGGCCTCGTCGACGCCGGCCACGTACTTCAACCCTCGGGCCCAGAACTCCTGCTCGAGAGCCAAGAGCGCGGCGGAATCCCCTGCCCCGGGGTCCCGCCGCGCTCCGCTCCTTCCGCCTCGTGCGTTCCGTGCCACGAGTCGTGCGGCGATCAGCCCTGATGCCGTTCCCGGATGCGCGCAGCCTTGCCGCGGAGAGAGCGCAGGTAGTAGAGCTTCGCCCGGCGGACCTTCCCGCGACGGACGACGGTGATCTTCTCGACGATGGGCGAGTGCAGCGGGAAGACGCGCTCGACGCCCACGCCGTTCGAGATCTTGCGCACCGTGAAGGTCTCGTTGATCTGGCCGCCCTTGCGAGCGATGCAGACACCCTCGAAGACCTGGATCCGCTCCTTGTCGCCCTCGCGCACACGAACGTTCACGCGCAGCGTGTCACCCGGCGCGAAATCCGGGATGTCGTCCCGGATCTGATTCCGCGTCACTTCGTTCAAAATGTCCATCTTGGCCTCCTGAACGTGTCTGCCGGACGGCGAGCGGTCGCTCAGCCCTCCGCAGTCCCTCCGATCATCCGAATGTGTTTCTCCCAAAGATCCGGGCGACGCTCGCGCGTCAACCGCTCCGCCTGCTCGCGGCGCCACGCCGCGATTCGGGCGTGATCGCCGGAGAGCAGCACCTCCGGCACCGCGTATCCCCGGTACTCCGCCGGCCGCGTGTACGACGGCGGGCTGAGCAGCGCCTCGTCGTAGAACGAGTCCGTCGCAGCCGACTCGTGCGTCCCCAGCGCTCCGGGGAGGAGCCTGACCACCGCGTCGGCGATCGCCAGCGCCGCGTACTCGCCGCCGCTCAGGACGAAGTCGCCGAGCGAGATCTCCTCGGTCGCCAGATGGTCGGCGACGCGCTGGTCTACGTCCTTGTAATGCCCGCAGAGGAGCGTCAGCTCCTCCTCGACCGAGAAGCGGACCGCGTCCTCGTGCTCGAAACGCTTCCCCCGGGCCGACATCAGGAGGATCGGCCCCTTCGGCTGGAGCGCGTCGATCGCCTCGAAGAACGGCTCCGGCTTCATCACCATCCCGGTGCCGCCGCCATACGGCTCGTCGTCGACCGTCCGGTGCCGGTCGTGCGTGTAGTCCCGCAGGTCGATCACGCGGAACTCCACCAGCCCGGCCCGCGCCGCCCGCCCCGGGATGCTCAGCGAAAGCGGCCCCGTGAAGAAATCCGGGAAGATCGTGACGATGTTGATCCGCATCCGCTCAGCCTACAGGTCGAGCAGACCCGGCGGCGGATTGATCACGATCCTGCCGGCCTCCACGTCGACCTCTTCCACGATCCTCTCGACGAAGGGGATCAGGACCGACCGGCCCTCCCCTTTCACGTCGAGCAGATCGGCCGGCTCGGCGTCGTACACCTCGCGCACCCTGCCGACGACCTCGCCGTCGACCGTCACCACCTCGCACCCGAGGAGCTGGTGGTAGAAGACCTCTCCCTCCTCGAGCGGGCGCAGGCTCTCGATCGGCGCCAGCAGGTACCGGTGCGCGAGCGGTTCGACCGAGGTACGGTCGTCGTACCCCTCGAACTTGACAAGCAACCCGTTCCTGTAGGGCCGGGACCGCTGGACGACGAGCGCGGGCGCATCCGCGTCCAGTTCGCCGTCTTCGTCCCCGAGCGTCAGTTCCCGGCCGGGCGCGTAGACGTCGTCGACCTCGTCCGTCAACGGCGAGACGAGCACCTCGCCCCGGATCCCGTGCGCTCTCGCAACGTGACCGACGATGAGATGCTCGGGCTCGTCCGCCGGGGCGGGCCCGTCGTCCGCCCCACCCAGCTCGGCCGGATCGCGCCGCGCCGCGCGGGATTCATCCTCGCCGTGCGCGGCCACGTCGCCTCACTCCTTCGACTCTTCGGCCGCCTCGGACTCGGCGGACTCCGCAACGGCCTCGGGCGCCTCCTCGGCCTTGGCCTCGGGCGCCGCTTCCTCGGCAGGAGCCTCGGCGGCCGGAGCCTCCACGGCAGCCTCGGTCGCCGGCGCTTCCGGAGCCTCCTCGGCGGCCGGCGCTTCAGCCGCCTCCGCGGCCGTGGCCTTCGCCGACTTCGTCTTCTTCGCCGCCGGCTTGCGGGCCGCCTTCTTGGCCGGCGCGGCCTCCTCCTTCTTCTCCTCGACGGCCGGCGCCGCGCCGATCACCTCGCCCTCGCCCCGACGCACCTTGCGGATCAGCGACTCCACCGTCGGCGTGACCTGGGCGCCGCGCGCGACCCAGTACTCGACCTTGGCCAGGTCGATCTTCAGCTCGATCGGATCGCGCCGCGGGTTGTAGAACCCGACGTTGTCCACGTACACGCCGCCGCGGGGCGCCTGCCCCTCGGCCACGACGATGCGGTAGCTGGGCTGCTTCTTCCGGCCGATGCGCCGGAGGCGAATTCGTACAGGCATGGCGTCTCTCGTTCTGGTTCCGATTCGGGGATCTGTCAGCCGAGTCCCGGGAAGCGGGGCATCATCGGCATGCGGCCGCCCCGGCCGCCCAGCCCCATCCCCTTCATCCGCTTCATCAGCTTCTGCATGTCCTTGAACTGATTCAGCAGACGATTGACTTCCTGGACGGGGCGTCCCGACCCCCGGGCGATGCGCGCCCGGCGAGACCCGTTCAGGATCTCCGGCCGCTGCCGCTCCTGCGGCGTCATCGAAAGAATGATCGCCTCGATGTGCTTCATGCGCTTGGGGTCGATCTTCGCCTGCTTCAGGAGCTGCGAATTGACCCCCGGGATCATCTTGAGCAACCCCTCGAGCGGGCCGAGCTTCTGGAGCTGGCGCATCGCGACCAGGAAGTCCTCCAGATCGAACTTCCCCTCCTTCGCGACCTTGCGCTCCAGCCGGCGAGCCTCCTCCTCGTCGAACGCCTGCTGCGCGCGCTCGACCAGCCCGACCACGTCGCCGCGCTGGAGGATCCGGTCCGCCATGCGGTACGGGTCGAAGACGTCGAGCCCGTCGGGCCGCTCGCCGATCCCGATGAACTTGATCGGCACGCCCGTCGCGCCGCGCACCGAGAGCGCGGCGCCGCCCCGGGCGTCGCCGTCCATCTTGGTCAGGATGACGCCGGTGAGGCCGAGCGCCTGGTGGAACCCCTCCGCGATCCGGACGGCCTCCTGCCCGATCATCGCGTCGACGACGAGGAGCACCTCCGTCGGCTGCACCGCGGCCTTGACCCGGCGCAGCTCGTCCATGAGCTCCTCGTCGATCTGGAGCCGACCCGCGGTGTCCAGGATCAGCGTGCGATGACGCCCGGCCTTGGCCTGCTCCAGCGCACGGACGGCCAGTTTCGCGACGTCGCGCTCCTCGCGGTCCGCGACGACCGGGACGTTGATCTGCCGGCCAAGCGCCTCGAGCTGGTCGATCGCCGCCGGACGGTAAACGTCCAGCGCCGCCAGCAGCGGGCTCTTCCCTTCCCGCGCCAGCCGCTTCGCCAGCTTCGCCGCCGTCGTCGTCTTCCCCGACCCCTGCAACCCCGCCAGCAGGATCACCGTCGGCCCGACCGGCGCGGTCTTCAGCCCCTCGCGCTTCTCGCCCAGGAGCGAGACCAGCTCGTCATGGACGATCTTGACGATCTGCTGCCCCGGCGCCACGGACTTGAGCACCTTCTCGCCCAGCGCGCGCTGCTCGACCTTCGCGAGGAAATGCCGGGTGAGCTGGTAATGCACGTCCGCCTCGAGCAGCACGCGCCGGATCTCGCGGAGCCCCTCCCTGATCATGGGCTCCGTGAGCAGACCGCGCTGCCTGAAGCGGCTCAGTACGCCGTCCAGCTTTTCCGAGAGTTCGTCGAACATGGCGTCCGTGGTGTTGCCGTTGGCAATCCAAAGCCTTTAAGTATATGCGATTCGCGCTGTGTTCTCAACCCCTCCCGCCCCGGCCCCACCGGGGCTCAGGGCCTAGGGCTCGGGGCCTAGGGCTCGGGGCCTAGGGCTCGGGGCTCAGGAACCCGCCACCCCAAGCCCTGAGCCCTGAGCCCTGAGCCCTACACCCTAATTATCTGCTCCCTCTTCGTCCCCACCGACACATACCAGATCGGCACCCCCGTCACCTCCTCGATCCTCCGCATGTACGCCCGCGCAGCCTCGGGAAGCTCGTCCAGCGACCGCGCGGTCGACGTCGTCGTCTTCCAGCCCGGGAGCGTCTCGTAGACCGGCTCCGCTTGGGAGAGGAGGGTGAGGTCGTCGGGGAAGTCGTCGAGCACGACGTCTTCGACGCGGTAGCCGGTGGCGATGCGGATCTCGTCGAAGGCGTCGAGGACGTCGAGCTTGGTGAGCGCGAGTCCGGTAAGGCCGTTGACGCGGGCGGCGTAGCGGACGACGACGGCGTCGAACCAGCCGCAGCGGCGCGGCCGACCGGTCGTGGCGCCGTACTCGCCGCCGAGCTCGCGGAGCCGTTCGCCGAGCGGGCCGTGGATCTCGCTGGGGAGCGGTCCGCTGCCGACGCGGGTGGTGTAGGCCTTCACGACGCCGAGCACTGCATCGATCATGGTGGGGCCGATCCCGGTGCCGGTCGCGGCGCCGGCGGCGGTGGTCGTCGAGGAGGTGACGTACGGATAAGTCCCGTGGTCGACGTCGAGGAGCGCGCCCTGTGCGCCCTCGAGGAGGATCCGCCGCCCCTCGGCGATCGAGCGTGTGATCTCGCGGCCGACGTCGGTGACCAGTGGGAGCAGTCGATCGCGGACGGAGAGGACGTAGTCCGCGATGCGCGCGGGGTCGACCGGCTCGGCGCCGGCGGCCCGCAGGCGCTCGTTCGCGCGGCCGGCGGCTTCGTGGATCAGCTCGCGGGCGCGGTCGGCGACCCGGAGGTCGGCGACGCGGATCCCGCGGCGTGCGACCTTGTCCTCGTATGCCGGGCCGATCCCCTTCCGCGTGGTGCCGATCTGGCCCGCGCCGCGCGCCATCTCCGAGACCTGGTCGAGGCGCTTGTGGTACTCGAGGAGCAGGTGGGCGCGTCCGCTCACGCCGACCCTCGACTCCGCGTCGATCCCGCGGGCGATGAGGCCATCGAGCTCGGCGAAGAACTGCTCCACGTCGAGGACGACGCCGTTGCCGAGCAGGCATCGCTTCCCCTCGTGGAGGATCCCCGACGGGATCTGATGCAGAATGAACTCCTCGCCGCCGACGTGCACCGTGTGTCCCGCGTTCGCGCCGCCCTGGTAGCGGGCGACGACGTCGGCCTCGCCGGCCAGCACGTCCACGATCTTGCCCTTCCCTTCGTCGCCCCACTGGGCGCCGACGACGACGAGGCACTTGTATCCGTTCATCGCGTCCTGATTCGAGGTTGCGTTGGGTCCGCGAAAGGGTAGCTCCAACCCGTCCGGGTCGCAACGGGGCGGGCGGGATCGGCGGGAGCGGGTGTCTGCACCGCGGCTGTACCGGCGGGGGCGCCCCGGGGCCGCCCGGGTTATATTGGGTGTGGAACGAACAGGAGATGGCGCATGGGCGATTCTTTGCAGCGCATCGACGAGAAGCTGGCCCGCGAATTGTGGGCGCGCGCGGCCGAGCTCCAGACGGCGGGGCGGGACGCGGCTGGCGGGAGCGCCGCGACGTCGCGACCGGGTGGCCTGACTCTGGACGTCGTGCTACACGCGGCGGAGGGCGCTGGGATCCAACCCGAGTCCGTGCTGCTCGCGTTGGCCGAGCGGCAGCTCGTGGACTGGGATTCGATCCGACCTGACGACTGGCGGACGCGCTTGCTCAAGCTCCTCGTGTCGAAGGCGGACGCGATCGACGTCCAGCGCGTCTTCCGCGCCGAGCCCGAGCGAGTCCTGACCGCCTTCGCCGAAGTCGCCTCGCGGCCCGCCTTCGACCTCGCCCTCGAGCGCGCCATTGGTCGCGGCGAGTCCCCGACCGACCGGGTGTACGTCTTCCGACGGCAGGGTGCGAGCTGGTCGGGCTTCAGCGGCGGGCTGGAAGCAGCCGACGTGCGCGTGCTCCTCGTCACGATCCGGGCAACGCAGGACGGCACCGTCGTCCGCATCCGCGCGCCGCTTTTCCGGCGTGGCCTGAACCTCGGGCTGGCCGGCGTCTCGTCGGGCCTGCTCAGCGTGTTCGGCGCGGCGGCCGGGCTGAGCGTGGGGAGCGGCATCTTGGCGCCCTTGATCGGTAGCCTCGTCGCCGTCCCCGTCGGAGCCATTGCTGCCTACGCGACGATCGGCGCCGGGTTCTTCGGCGGGGGCTCCGTCGGCCTCGTCGGTTATCGAGCCTTCTACCGTGGGATGGTTCGCCGCGGCGAACTCGCCCTGCACGGTTTGTTCTCCGCCGTCGCGGCCGAAGTGGAGCCAGCCCTCATACCGTCCGTGAACGTCTCTCGCGAAGACGATCGAGGGCACCGGACACGAGAGATACCGTGAGCGCCACGCCCCGGCCGGTGAGGCGGTCGGCCGCGTCGCTCCGGCGGTGCACCCGCAGCAGCGACCGGGCGGTCCCCCGCAGGAGGGTGAGCGCGGGCAATCCCGCGCGCCCGAACGGGATGTGATCGACCAGGATCCCGGCGGGGAGGTCGCGGCGCTCGACGGACTCGCCCATCGCCTCGGCGCTCGCCAGGAGCGCGGCGGCGAGGTGCGGCGCGAGCACGCGTCCGCGCGCCGCGCCGATCCGCTCGGTGATCCGGAACTCGCCCTCGTCGTCCAGCCCATCCAGGTTGATGATCCCCTCGAGCGGCGGCAGGCGACGCGCCGCGTCCCACGCGCCGGCGAGCCCGAGTTCCTCCGCGTCGGTGACGAGGAACGCGACGTCGCCGTGATGCTGCTGTCGGCGGGCGATCCCGAGGAGCGCGGCCAGGCCGGTCGCATTGTCGAGCGCGCCGGGCGAGGCGTTGCCGGCGACGGAGCTGGTGAGGAGCGCGCCGCCGACGCCGCCCAGGGCGCCGGTCGAGAGGACGAGCGGCAGCGAGATGAGCGCGGTGTCGTACAGCCCGATCGCCGCGACCGCCAAGAGCGCGCTCCAGGCAAAGCCGACGAGGACGATCGCCGCGATCCGGAGGAACGTCGAGATCGGCTGCGACTTGCTGTCCAGGTGCGCGGTGATCAGGTATCGGGGCTGGGCGCCCGGCCGGTG
The DNA here is from genome assembly GCA_937889645.1 of uncultured bacterium. Classification (GTDB taxonomy): domain Bacteria; phylum Gemmatimonadota; class Gemmatimonadetes; order Longimicrobiales; family RSA9; genus CALBZE01. Next base: position 24,145 of record CALBZE010000048.1, on the reverse strand, counting down.
CGCGAGGAGGTTCGTCCCCTGGACGCGCCCCAGCGGAAGGCCGGCGATCGCGTGACGCGCGACCAACGCGGCGAGCCCGGCTGCGAGCGCGAGGCCGCCGAGGGCGATGAGGGCGAATACCGGGCGGCTCGAGGCCAGGCCGTACGTCGCCGCGCCCAGGCCGCAGAGGGTGAGAACGCCGATGGCCGGGACGCCGTAGCGACCCGGCCACGTCGAGAACGTGAACGGCAGGTCCTTGACTTCGTAGCCCAGTTCCTCGAACGCGCGACGGAGCCACGCCCCGACTTCCGCGGCGCCCGGCGTCCCCGTCATGCGCGGTCGGGCGAGTGCCCGGATCGCGCGGAGCGCCGCCTCGATCTCGGCGCCGAGCGCCCCGGTCCTATCTTCCCTGGCCTCGATGCGGGACTCCATCCCCCCGTGACCTGCGGCGCGTGCGGTTCAAAGCAACCCCGCACGTTGCAGGACCCGCGCCACCTCCTCGCGATCCCGGGAGGCCAGGTTGCCGAGAGGCGGGCGCGTCTTCCCGCCGGCGTAGCCGAGCAGGTCGAGCGCGGCCTTGACGCCCGGCACGCCGAGCCGGCCGACGATCTCCGCGTGGACCGGGCCGATCCGTTCCTGGATCCGGCCCGCGGTCGCGCCGTCGCCGGCCATGAAGGCGCGGTACAGCGCCACGCACTCCGCCGGCGCGAGGAGCCCGAGCGCGACGATCCCGCCGGCCGCGCCGAGTTCGAGCGCGCCGTAGAGCATCGCGCCGCTCCCGACGAGCAGGCCACACTCCCCCGCACACGCCTCCGAGTAGGCCGCGAAACGCTTGAGGTCCCCGGACGAATCCTTCATCCCGGCCACGTTCGGATGACGCGCCAGCTCGCCGACCAGCCCGGGCTCCAGGTTGATCCTCGTGTACTTCGGCATGTTGTAGACGAGGACCGGAATCGGCGATTCGTCCGCGAGGGCTACGTAGAAGTCGCGCAGCGAGGCGTCGGTCAGGACAGAGCCGAAGTAGATCGGCGGGTGCACGAGCACCGCGTCGGCGCCGGCCTCGGCCAGGCGACGGCTCTGCGCGATCGCCGAGCGCGTCGATTCGGCGCTGACCCCGACCACGATCGACCGGTCCGACGGCACCACGTCCCGCGCGTACCCGAGGAGCCGCTCCTTCTCCTCCAGCTCCAGCAGGATCCCCTCGCCCGTCGAGCCGAAGAGCAGGAAGCCGTCGAGCGGGTGCGCCAGCCAGCGGCGGAGATTGTCGCGAAAATGGACCGGCGCCACGTCGCCGGTCACGGGATCGAATGGCGTCGTCACCGGCACGATGATGCCGGTGAACCAGGGGCCGCGGTCACGCAAGGGTCCTCATCTTCAGCTCGAAGTCCGACGGATTGTTCGCCGCGGCCTTGGCGACCTCGTACTCGACGATGCCGGACGTGACCAGCTCCATGAGGTGCTGGTCGAACGTCTGGGAGCCGTATGTCTCGCGGCCCTCGGCGATCAGCTCGAAAATCTCTTCTGTCCGTTCCGGGTTGAGGATGCAGTCCCGGATCGCGCCCGTGCTGACCATGATCTCGCATGCCGCGACGCGGCCCGTGCCGTCCTTGCGAGGGAGCAGGCGCTGGCTGATCACGGCGACAAGGGACTCTGACAGCCGCACGCGCACCATCTCCTGCTCCTCGGGCGGGAAGACGGCCACGACGCGCGAGATCGTCTGCACGGCGTTCTGCGTGTGAAGCGTCGAGAAGACCAGGTGCCCCGTCTCCGCCGCCTTCAGTGCCGTGTCGATCGTCTCCGTGTCGCGCATCTCGCCGACCAGGATCACGTCGGGGTCCTCGCGCAGCGCGGCACGCAGCCCCGTCGCGAAGGATTCCGTGTCCGTCCCGATTTCCCGCTGGGTGATCGAGCTGAGGTTGTCCCGGTGCAGGAACTCGATCGGGTCCTCGAGCGTGATGATGTGCTTGCGCCGAATCCGGTTGATGTGGCCGATCATCGCGGCCAGCGTGGTGCTCTTCCCCGACCCCGTCACGCCGGTCACGAGCACCAGCCCGCGCTCCGATTCCGCGATGCGCGAAAGGGCCGGCGGCATCTTGAGCTGCTCGAGCGTCGGGATCTCGATCGGGATCACGCGCATGACGATCCCGAGCGTGCCGCGCTGGCGCAGAAGGTTGATGCGGAACCGGCCGAGCCCGGGCGCGCCCCACGAGCAGTCGTAGTCGCGCAGCTCGTCGATCCGGTCCCGGTCCCACTGCGGGATCAACCGCGTCGCGAGCTGGCGGACCTGGTCCGGGGTGAGCTGCTGGCGCGTGACCGGGATCAGGTCGCCCTTGATCCGGGCACGCACGAAATCGCCGGCCTTGATGTGAATGTCCGAAGCGCCCTGCTGGATCGCCGACTTCAGGATCTCGATCATGTCACCTTCGCATCGCCTGGCTCGAACTCCGGGGCATCACCGGTCTCAAGCTAATAACCGGCGTCCTTGTCGACCACGTTGCGGAGGGGCCGCCCGCCGAAGTAACGGGCGAGGTTGTCCTCGAGGAGGGCCAGCTCCCGCTCCCAGAACCGGTGCGTGTACGCGGAGACGTGTGGCGTGATCAGCACGTTCGGAAGTCGCCAGAGCGGACTGTCCTCGGGGAGCGGCTCGGTCGCGAAGACGTCGAGCGCCGCGCCGCGGAGCCGGCCGGTGCGCAGCGCCTCGGCCAGCGCAGCCTCGTCGACGAGCCCGCCCCGCGCGACATTGACGAGCACCGCGTGACGCGGCATCAGGCTCAGCGCGGCGGCGTCGATCATGCCGCGCGTCTCGGCGGTCTCTGGCGCGCAGAGGACGACGTAGTCGCTCTCGGCCAGGATCCGACGGAGCCCGTCGGCGCCGAAGACGAGCTCGACGTCGTCGGACGGAGGAGCCGGCCGCCGCTTCAGCGCGACGACCCGGGCGCCGAGGGCGCGCGCCCGCATCGCCACCTCGCGACCGATCCCGCCGTAGCCCACGATCCCGACGGTGCTCCCCGCGATCTCGCGAACCGGCGCGCCGTCGCCGTCGAACGGCGACTTGTCCCAGCGCCCCGCCGCCTGCGCGAGCACCGCGAAATCGAGCCCGCGCGCGAAGTGCAGCATCATCGCGAGCACCGTCTCGGCCATCGCCGGCCCGTGCACGCCCGCGGAATTGGTGAAGACGACGTCGCTCGAGCGCATCTCGGGGGAGAGCGACCCGGCGACGCCGGCCGTCCCGGTGTGCACCCAGCGCAGCCCGCGGCCTCGGCGCAGGATTTCGGGCGCGATCCCGTAGCCGAAGTAGATCTCGGCGTCCTCGACGGCCTCGAGCGCCTCGGCGGACGCGACCCCCGCGCCATCGCCGGCGCCGTAGGCCGGCGCGGCGACGACGTACATGCTCCAGTCGGCCGGGAGCGCGGCGCGCAGCCGTTCCGCCGCCCAGTCCGGGAGGCGGAAGATCGGACGGCGGTCGGCGAAGTCTACGACCAGACGACTCATCGGCGATCGCGTGAGGATGAATCCAACGAGAAAATCAGAGCTGCGTGATCTTGTGGACCCCGTCCAGCTGCATCAGCCGGTCGAGCACGCCCGGCCAGCGGGCCCTGGAGCCCGCGATGTCGAACGTGGCGACGACGCCCTGCTCGTCCCGCTCGACTTCCGTCAGCTTCACGAAGAAGCCGGCGTCTAGGAACGCCTCGCGGACGGCACTGAGGAGCCCCGGGCTCGGGCCCAGCGTCACGACGACCTGTCGCTCGAAACGTCGCCGGACGAGCAACTCCTCCACACGGCCAAGCGCGATCAGCGCGATGAACACGAGGACCGTCGTCCCGACCGCTTCGACGTAGGCGCGCGCGCCCACGGCCATCCCGATCGCCGCGACGACCCACAGCGTCGCTGCGGTTGTGAGGCCGACCACGCTCCCGCGGGACTGAATGATCGTCCCCGCGCCCAGGAAGCCGATCCCGCTCACGATCTGCGCCGCGATCCGCGCCGGGTCCGCGTTCGTCTGCCTCGGGTCGACCAGCGCCGCCACCCCGATGGACAGCTCCATGAGTAGCGTGGCACCCACGCAGATCAGGAGGTTCGTCCGGAATCCCGCGGGCTTCCCGCTGATCTCGCGCTCGAGGCCTATGGCGCCGCCGAGGACGGCCGCCAGGAGCAGGCGCAAGAGCAGGTCGAGTCGCAGGAACGCGACGCCCTGCTACCAATCCTGGAGCCCCTCGAGCAACTGCGGCGCCGCCACCGAACCCATCCCGTCCGTCAGTCGTTGAGCCGGCGCAGCTCCCGGAGCAGGCCGGTCTTGTCGCGCGTCTTTTCGTCGACTGCTTTGATCACCCGCGCCGGCTGACCGGCCACGACCACGCCCGGCGGCACGTCCTCGACCACGACCGCGCCCGCCGCGACGACGCTCCCCTTGCCGACGCGGCACCCCTCGAGGACGACCGCGTTCGCGCCGATCAGCACGCCATCCTCGATCACCACCGGCTCCGCGCTCGGCGGCTCGAGCACGCCGGCCAGCACCGCGCCGGCCCCGACGTGGCAGTCGCGGCCCACGATCGCCCGCGCGCCGACGACCGCGTTCATGTCGACCATCGTCGCCTCGCCGATCACGGCGCCGATGTTGATGACCGCGCCCATCATGACGATCACGCGATCGCCGATCTCGACGCCGTCGCGGATGACGGCGCCGGGCTCGATCCGCGCGTTGACGCCCTTCAGGTCCAGGAGCGGCACCGCCGAGTTGCGACGGTCGTTCTCCAGGTAATGGTAACGGATCCGGGCACCCTCGCGCTCGAGCACCTCGCGCACCCGGTCCCACTCGCCGACCAGGATCGTCGTCCCGGCGCCGGTCGGGAAGACCTTCAGCTCGGGTCCGTCCTCGACGGCCAGCTCGCCATCGTGCCGGACGTAGACACGCACCGGCGTCGTCTTCTTCGCGTTCGCGATGATGTCGCGTATGGTCTGGTAGTCCATCCCCGCCTCACTCTCGATCCAACCCCAGGACCTGACGCATGTCGTAACGGCCTGGCGCGCGGTCGGCGATCCAGCGCGCCGCGACGAGCGCGCCCTCGGCGAAAAGCGACCGGTCGACCGCGGTGTGCGCCAGCTCGATGTGCTCCAACGCGCCCAGGAAGAGGACCCTGTGCGCCCCGGCGACGGCGCCGCCGCGGATCGCGTGGAATCCGATCTCGCCCTCCGGGCGCGCGCCCGGCCGGCCGCTCCGCCCATCTCGCCGGACCGCCTCCAGGTCGACGCCGCGCCCGCTGGCGACGGCTCGCCCGAGCGCGAGCGCCGTGCCGCTCGGCGCGTCCGCCTTCCCCCGATGGTGCGCCTCGACGATCTCGACGTCGTAGCGGTCCGCGGGGAGCCGCCGCGCCGCCTCCTCGACCAGCGCGAGGAGCAGGTTCACGCCCACGCTGAAGTTGGCAGCGACCAGCACCGCTGCGCGCTCGGCGAGGGCGTCGAGCCGACGGCGCAGCGCGTCGTCCAGCCCCGTCGTCCCGACGACCAGCGCCCGGCCGTCGAGCGGGGCGGAGTCGAGGACGCGGGCGAGGAACTCGGGCGCGGAGAAGTCGACGACGACATCGCATTCGGCGACGATCCCCGCCGCCTGCTCCGGGGGCACGACCCGCTCGTACGCGCCCGGCAGCACGCCCGCTTCCCGGCCGATCCCGCCGATCAGCTCGATGTCCTCCGCCGCGGCGGCGAGCGCCGCGACGGCGCGCCCCATCCGCCCCCGGGCGCCCGAGACGACGATGCGGGTGGCCATTCGGCTCAGCGCCCTGGCCGGACCCCGACCTCGCGCAGCGCGTCGAGAAGCTTCTCGCGGGCCGCCGGCGAAATCGGCGTGAGCGGGAGACGCACCGGCCCCACCTCGAAGCCCAGCCACTCGACCGCCGCTTTGACCGGGATCGGGTTCGGCTCGGCGAAGAGCGCGCGGACCACCGGCAGGTAGCGGAGCTGCAGCGCGGCCGCCTCGCCGGTGTCGCCAGCCAGGAACGCGTGGACCATCCGGCTCGTGTCCGCCGGCGCGACGTTCGACAGCACGCTGATCACGCCCGTCCCGCCCAGCGACAGGATCGGCACGATCTGGTCGTCGTTGCCGCTCCAAATGGTGACCCGGTCGCCGACCAGCCGCGCCAGCTCGGCGACCTGCACGATGTCGCCGCACGCCTCCTTGACCGCGATGACGCGCTCGTCCTGCGCCAGCTCGGCGATCGTCGCCGGGAGGATGTTGACCGCCGTGCGGCCGGGCACGTTGTAGATGACGGTCGGGAGATCCGCCGCGTCGATGACCGCGCGGAAGTGCGCGACGAGCCCCGCCTGCGTCGGCTTGTTGTACGGCGGCGCGCTCGCCAGGATCGCGTCGGCGCCCGCTTCTCGCGCCTGGCGCGCCAGCTCCGCGACCCGCGCCGTGTCGCTCCCGCCGCACCCGGCGATGACCGGCAGCTTTCCCGCGTTCTCGTCGACCACGATCTCGATCGCGCGACGCTGCTCCTCCGGCGACATCGTGGCCGCCTCCCCGGTCGAGCCGCATACCACCAGCGCGTCCGTGCCCTCCCGATGATGGAAGCGGACCAGCTCTCGCAGCACTCGCTCGTTGACGCCGTTCTCGTCGAAGGGCGTGACCAGCGCGACACCGGCGCCGGTGAATCGGGGATCGGCCATCTCGCTCAGGGGTTGTTGAGGTCGAGGATGTCGGACCGGGTCACGTCGGACTCATCGTCGTTCGGGGCGAGGTCGCGCTCCGTCGACCGGATGAAGTCGGCCTCGACGTCGTCGTATCCGGTCACGGCGAAGAAGGAGCGGAACACGCCGTTGCCGCACTTCTCGCAGACGAGGTCGCCGCTCGGCGGCCGCTCGTCGAAAATGTACTCTTTTCCGCACTCCAGGCAAACCTGGACGAGCACGCCGTCGGCGGGCCGTCCGACCGGGCCGCGGGCCTCGCGGCCAGGCTCGTCGCTGAGCTGGTGCGCCCGCAGCGCTTCCAGGCTCCGCAGCTCTCCCGGCAGTTCGTTGGGCAGATCCTTCGGGGCCGGGCCCCGGCGCTCTTCCCGCATGACGCCCCCTGGTTCAGGGGAGTGCGGGCGCCTTCACTCCTTGGTAGAAGCCCATGCGCTCCCGCACCTCCCGGATCGTCTCCTGTGCCAGTCTGCGGCACCGGGCGGCGCCGTCGCCGAGGATCTCGTGCACCCGCTCCGGGTGCGCGGCGTACTCGGTCGCCCGTTCCCGCATCGGCTCGAACGTGCGGGCGATCGACTCGGCCAGCATCCGCTTGCAGTCCACGCACCCGAGCGCGGCGGACCGGCAGTCCCGATCGATCCGGGCGACGTCCTCGGCGGGGGTGAAGAAGCCGTGCAGCGTGAAGACGTTGCACACCTCCGGCCGCCCCGGGTCGCTCCGCTTCACGCGCTGCGGGTCGGTGACCGCGGTGCGCACCTTGGCCGCGATCGACTCCGGCGACTCGAGCATCCCCACGGTGTTGCCGCGGGACTTGCTCATCTTCGACTCGCCGTCGAGGCCGCGGATCCGGCCGGCCTTGCCGATCAGCGGCTGAGGCTCCGGGAAGTAGTCGCCGAACAGCCGGTTCCAGCGACGCGCGACCTCGCGCGTCAGCTCGAGGTGCTGGAGCTGGTCCTCGCCGACCGGCACCGCATCCGCCCGATAGAGCAAAATGTCTGCCGCCTGGAGCACCGGATAGTTCAGGAGGCCCGCCGGCACCGATTCCATCCCCGCGCTCTTGTCCTTGAACTGCGTCATCCGCTCCAGCTCGCCGAGCGGCGTGACCGTGTTGAGCAGCCAGGCCAGCTCGGTGTGCTCCGGCACCGCCGATTGCACGTAGATCGTGCACTTGTCGGGGTCGAGCCCCGCGGCCAGGAGGCTGACCGCCATGTCGAAGGTGCGCTTGGGCAGCTCCGCCGGGTCGTACGCGATCGTGACCGCGTGGTAGTCGACGATCGAAAAGATGCACTCGGCGACGTCCTGGAGCTCGACCCACTGCTTGAACGCGCCGAGGTAGTTCCCGAGATGTGCCTCGCCCGTCGGCTGCACGCCGCTGAAGATACGCCTGGGCGCCATCGGTACGGATCCTTCTCGATACAGGGGTTTGCGTTGTGGCTTCCGGAAGCTACCATGTCGCCGGCCCGGGGGGCAACCGGGCAGGGCACGCCGCCAGGAACACGAACGCATGACCACGACATCGGAATACGAGGATCTCCTGGAGACCGCGCGGGCGGCGGCACGCGCCGCCGCCGAAGTCCACCGACGCTACCTGGGCAAGGTCCGCGTCGAGGACTGGTCCGAGAAGGGCGGGTCCGACTTCGTGACGCACGTCGATCGGGAAGCCGAATCGCGCATCCTGGAGATCGTGACCTCCCGGCACGCCGACCACGACATCCTCGCCGAGGAAGCCGCGACGGCCGGCGGCAATGGACCCGCCGGCGCCGCGCCTGCCGAACGCGATGAGCCCGCGGCCGCGCCGGCCGGAGGCGATCCGTTCCGGCCCGTGCCGTCGACGGACCCGCGCGCCGCGGAGTGGCTGTGGGTCATCGATCCGCTCGACGGGACGACCAACTACCTTCACGGCTATCCGATGTACGCGGCCTCGATCGCCGTGGTGCACCGGGGCGAGCCGGTCGCCGCCGCGATCGTCTCCGGGGCGACGGGCGAGGAATGGACGGCGGTGCGGGGCGGAGGCGCGTTCAAGGACGGCGCGCCGATTCGGGTTTCGGCGATCGACCGGCTCCCGCTCGCGCTCGTCGGCACCGGCTTCCCGTTCAAGACGCCCCACGAGCTGCCGCGCTATCTGCGTCAACTCGACGCAATGCTCCGGCGGACGTCGGGCGTGCGCCGGGGTGGCTCGGCCGCGATCGACCTCTGCCACCTCGCGACCGGGTACCTCGATGGGTTCTGGGAGCTGACGCTCGCGCCCTGGGACTACGCGGCCGGCGCCCTCCTGGTCCGCGAAGCCGGCGGCGTGATCACGCGGGTCGACGGCTCCCCGCTCGACCTCCGCTCGGGTGGATCCGTCCTCGCGGGGAACCCGACGATCCACGCCGAGATGCTGAAGCTCCTCGGATCGCTGGATTGAGCGGCGTTCGCCGGATCGGCCTGGGGCGCGGCGTGCGGGGCCAGCCGGTGCGAATCGGCGCAGGGACGCCCGGACCGGTGCCCGGACCGGTGCCCGGACGCCTCCGGCGCCACGCGGGCCCGGCCCGTCCCCGCGGTGCGGTCCTTGCCACGCTGGGGACCCGAAGGGAACGGGCGACCGTCGGCCGGACGCGCGTCGATCGGCTCGCCTCCGTCGAAAGGAGGGGCCACATGCCTATCCCTTGCGATCGGTATCGCGACGGCTACACGTGGGACGATTGGGTGGAGCGCCTCGGCGACGACGGCGCTTCGTGGCGCGAGCAGTTCGACGGGGCCTCGCTCGGCGAGCTCCGCGCCGAGTACCAGAGCGTGCCGACGCCGCGGTACGTGGCCTGCCTGTTCGACCCGGCCAGCCCGATGGCGCGCGAAGTGGTGCCGATCGTGGCCAAGTGCTGCGACCAAGCGGGCGTCGCCGGCGGCGTCGACCTCCGCCTCCTCCCGACCCCCGAATTCCGGGATCTCGCGCCGCAGTACACGGCGGGCGTCGACCCGGCGGCCCCCGTCTGCGTCGTCCATGACGCCGACTGGGTCCAGGTGGGCGTCTGGCGGTATCGGCCGGACTCGATCGCCCCGAGCGAATCGCCTCGCAAAGTCGTGAGCGAGTTCCTCGACGCGCTGCGCGGCCTTCGGAGCCGCCCATGGCGCGGCCGCCTCACGCCTCCCCGTCCGTGATTTCGATCCGCTTGCCTTTGCCGCTTTCGGTCTTGGGCATGGTGACCGTGAGCACGCCTCTCTCGAAGCGCGCGCTGATTCGGTCCGGATCCACGGTGCGCGGCAGCGTGAAGGACCTGGAGAAACTGCCGTATCGCCTCTCGTAGACGTACCGCTCCTCGCCCTTCTGCTCCCGTTCTTCCTTCTTCTCGCCGCGGATCGTGAGCACGTTGTTCTCGAGCTCGACGGAGACGTCCTCGCGTCGCATCCCCGGCAGCTCGGCGGTCAGGACCAGCGCGTCGTCGCTCTCGGTGATGTCGACGGCCGGCTCGAACTCGGCCACATGGCCGTTGGGGCCGCGCAGCGTCGCACGAAGCAACGCGTCCATCTGCTCGCGCATGTCCCGGAGCGCATCCCACGGCGAGGACGAACGGATCGGCGTACGCGAAGCCATCGCAACCTCCTGGATCTGGGAACGTGCGCCCCGGGTGTACGCACGAAGTATTCCAGCTCCGTGGTCCGCGCCCTGTCGGGGTCGCTCATCCGCGGGCCGGGGCGTCGTGCCTCTTCCGCTTCCGGGAAACGAGTGGCAAGTTTCCCGTGTAGCAGAGCAACGACGCCGGAACCACGACCTCCTTGCACGAAGAGCCGATGTCGACCGTCCCCGGCCAGAAGACCCGTTTCGCCGCTATTCGCAATCACCCGCGCCTGACCGCTACGGTGGTGATCGTCCTGTTCTCGCTGATCGCTTTGGGCGGCGGGATAGCGCTCGGGACGTGGCGCAACATCTGCCACGATTGCCCGTCGATCGCCCAGATCCACGTCTGGGAGCCGACGCAGTCGACCAAGATCTTCAGCCACGATGGAATCCTGATCGAGGAGCTGGGTCAGGAGCGCCGAACGCAGGTCGCGCTCCAGCACCTGCCGCCGTACGTGCCGCAGGCGTTCATCGCGATCGAGGACAGGCGCTTCTACGAGCACCGCGGCTTCGACCCGCGCGGCATCATGCGCGCGGCGGTCGGGCTGGTGATCAATCGCCGGATCAGCGGCGGTGGGAGCACGATCACGCAGCAGCTCGCCCGGAACATGTTCGTGCAGATCGGGACCAAGCAGAGCTTCGGGCGCAAGCTGAAGGAGCTGAAGGTCGCCCTCGACATGGAGCAGGTCTACACGAAGGACCAGATCCTCGAGGCGTACATCAATCAGATCAACTACGGGCGCGGCCATTACGGGATCGAATCGGCGTCGCAGTGGATGTTCGGTAAGCCGGCGACCGTCATCGAGCCGCACGAGGCGGCGCTCCTCGCGGCCGTGATCAACCTCCCCGAGGTGTACTCGCCCTTCAAGTATCCGGAGCGGGCGCTGCGCCGTCGCAACCTGGTCCTGGACGCGATGGCGCGGGAGGGGTTCATCAGCAGGGCGGAGGCCGAGCGGTACAAGCAGGCGCCGCTTCCGACTGAGCCGTACAGCAATGAGGCCGGCGGGCTCGCCCCGTACTTCGTCGAGTGGGTCCGCGGGATGCTCGACGACCGCTACGGCGCGGACCTGTACCAGAAGGGGTACCGAGTCTACACGACGCTCGATGTGGACATCCAGCGCCGCGCGGTCGAGGCGATGCAGGAAGGTTGGCGCTATATCGAGAGTCAGCCCACGTTCCAGCACCCGACCTATGACGAAGTTCACGAGAAGGGGACGGGCGTGAGCGCCGGCGAGACGCCGTACCTGCAGGGCGCGTTCATCGCCATGGAGCCCGAGACGGGCGAAGTGCGGGCGATGATCGGCGGGCGTGACTTCGGCGACTCGAAGTTCAACCGCGCGGTCCAGGCGCGCCGCCAGCCGGGGTCGGTGTTCAAGCCGTTCGTCTACACCGCGGCGATCGCGAGCCGGATCCCCGCCTCCCACGTCATCTTCGACGCGCCTTACGTGGAAGAGATCGGCGACACCGTCTGGGTGCCCAGGAACTTCGGCGGCACTTTCGCCGGGCCGGTCACGCTCCGCGACGCGCTGCGGCGGTCGATCAACATCGTCGCCGTCAAGCTGGGGAAGGAGGTCGGGCTGGAAACCGTAGCCCAGTACGCGCGGCGGCTCGGGATCGAAACGCCGATCCCGCGGGTGCCGGCCACGGCGATCGGTGCCGCGTCCGTGATCCCGATCCAGATCGCGGAGGCGTATACCGCATTCGCCAACCACGGCGTGCGCGTGAAGCCGCGGGCGATCCTCCGGGTCGAGGACGCGGAAGGCAACGTCCTGTGGGAGACCCAGCCGGAACGGGACCAGGTCCTCGACCCGCTCACCGCGGCGATCATGACGGACATCATGAGGCAGGTCGTGGACGGTCCGAACGGCACCGCGGTGTCGGCGGTCCGCGGCCGCGGCGAGAACGTGGTCCTCCCCATCGACGTCCCGGCGGCCGGCAAGACCGGCACGACGAACGACTACACCGACGTCTGGTTCGTCGGCTTCACGCCCGACTTACTGGCCGCGGTGTGGTTCGGATTCGACCGGCCGACGACGATCCTCCCCAACGCGACGGGCGGCGGGCACGCCGCGCCGGTGTGGGGACGGTTCATGCGTTCGATCTACGTGAGCGAAGATTCGGTGCCGCCGCTGCGCCCGACCCCGGCGCCGTGGACCATGCCTTCCGAGCTGCGCGCCCTCGAGATCGACGCCGAGACCGGCAAGCTCGCCACGGAGTGGTGCCCGCTCGATCGCAGCCGCGTGTACACGGAGTACTTCCTCCCCGGCACCCAGCCGACGGAGGTGTGCGAGCTGGAGCCCGGCGGCCTCTTCCGCTCGCCGATCAGCGGCTTCGGCACGCCGCGGGACGTGCAGCCGATGCGCCCCAACGCGCCGCCCACGCCGCTGCAGACGCCGCCCGACACGCTCGAGCGCCCGCGGCCCTGACCGGCCCGGGACGCCGACCGCCCCCGGCGCCGAGCGCCGGGGGCGAGGCCGCGGGGGCCCGAAATGGAAGACGGGGCGTTACCGCCCCGTCCACTCCTCGATCCCGTCGATGGTCATCCGGTGAGAGACGAGAGGCAACGGCGCCGGCGGCGCGTCCTCCGTGATCCGGATCGCCGCCCGTAGCGCGGCAAGCCCTTCCTCCGCGTCCGACTCATTCCGGGCGTACACGGTCGCCAGCGGCTCGCCCCGACCCACGGCCACCCCCGGCTTCGCCGTGATGTGGAACCCGACGCCCGGATCGATCCTGGCGTCCAGCCGGGTCCGGCCGGCGCCGAGCGCGACCGCCGCCCACCCGATCTCGCGCGCGTGGACCTCGGCGACGTACCCGTCGGACGGCGCTTCGAGGACGCGCCGGACCGGCGCCTGGGGCAGGATCCCGGGATCCTCCACGACGGAGGGATTGCCGCCCTGCGCCTCGATGAGTCGGACCATGAACTCGGCGGCGCGGCCGTCGTCCAGCGCCGCCTCGGCGGCGCGCCGGCCCGCTTCGGGGTTTTCCGCGGCACCGCCCAACGCAAGCATCTCGCCCGCCAGCGCGACCGTCACCTCGCGCAGGTCCGCCGGCCCACCGCCGTTGAGCGCGTGGATCGCCTCCTCCATCTCCAGCGCGTTCCCGACCGCGTGACCGAGCGGACGGTCCATTGCGGTGATCAGCGCGACGACCTCGCGGCCGTGGCGTCGCCCGATCTCGATCATCGTCCGCGCCAGCTCCACGGCCCGCCCGAAATCCGGCAGGAACGCGCCGCTCCCGTGCTTCACGTCGAGCACCAGCGCGTCGATCCCTTCCGCCAGCTTCTTGCTCATGATGCTGGACGCGATGAGCGGGATCGACTCGACCGTCCCGGTCACGTCCCGCAGCGCGTAGAGCCGACGGTCGAGCGGCGCGATCTCCTCCGTCTGCCCGATCATCGCACAGCCGATCTGCCGCAGCTGCGCCCGGTACTCGCTCAACGTCAGATTCGTGCGGAACCCCGGGATCGTCTCCAGCTTGTCGAGCGTTCCGCCCGTGTGGCCCAACCCGCGGCCGCTCATCATCGGGACCGGCACGCCGAGCGACGCGACGAGCGGCGCGAGCACGAGCGACACCTTGTCGCCAACGCCCCCCGTCGAGTGCTTGTCGACCTTCACGCCTTCGACGTCGTCGAGCCGGACGACGGCGCCCGAGTGGAGCATCACGTCGACGAGCGTGGCCAGCTCGACGGGCGAGAGGCCGCGGAAATAGACCGCCATGAGGAACGCCGCCATCTGGTAGTCGGGGAGGCGATCCTCCGCGTACGCGCGAAAGAACTCCTCGATCTCGGCGGGCGCCAGATCCTCACCGTCCCGCTTCTTCTGGATCAGTCTATATGCGATCATGTTCAATCGTTGGAGTCGGGCGCGCCGTCCGAAAGCCGGTCCGGCGCCGCTTCGAGTGCGCGTCTGCGGCGCCGGACCGAGCCCCACACCCGGAATATGTCCGCCATCCAGTCGTAGATCGTACGCTGCGAGGCGATCAGCCGCTCGATCCGTTCGCGGCGCTCCTCGAGCGGGAGCATGAGAGCGTCGCGGATGTGCCGGGCGAACGCCTCGGGATCGTACGGATTGACTTCCAGATAACCGTCCAGGTCCTCCGCCGCTCCAGTGAAACGCGAGAGGAGAAGCACGCCGGGGTTGTCCACCTGGCTCGCGGCGAATTCCTTGGCCACGAGGTTCATCCCATCCTGGAGCGAGCTTACGATGCAAAGGTCGGCGGCGCGGTACAAGGCCGCGAGGCGGTCGGTCGAGAGCGAGCGCTTGATCAGGTGCACCGGCCGCCACCGCCGCGTGCCGTAGCGGTCGTTGATCTGCCAGACGAGCCGCTCGACCTTGTGGGTGAGCTCGTCGTACGCGTCGATGTCGGTACGGGAGGGGACAGCAACTTGCACGAAGGTGAACCGCTCGCGGAACTCCGGATACCGCTCCCAGAGGAGGTCGAGCGCCTTCAGCCGCTCGGGCAGCCCCTTGGAGTAGTCCATCCGGTCGACGCCCACGCCCAGCTGACCGCCGTCGAGCACGTAACGCGCGCGGAGCCGCTCGGCCTGAGTCGCCGCCTCGGCGGCCGCGGCGGCGCGGCGGAACGCCTCCACGTCGATCGCGATCGGGAAGGCGCGGACCACGCACTTCCGCCCTCGGAACGACGCGGTACGCGTCTCCCAATCGACGTCAGCGCCGAGGATCGCCTCTGCGCAGTGCAGGAAATGGTTGGCGAACGAGGGGAGCTGGAACCCGACCAGGTCGTTCGCGAGGAGCCCCTCGAGCAGGTCGGCCGCCTGCGGCGCGACGCGGAAGATCTCGAGCGGCGGCCACGGGATGTGCCAGAAGTGCGCGAGCGAAAGGTCCGGCCGCCTCTCGCGCACGAGCCGCGGCGCCAGCGCGAGGTGGTAGTCGTGGAACCAGACGGCCGCCCGGCTCCCTCGCGTTTCGTCCAGGACCGCGTCCGCGAAGCGCCGGTTGACGCGACGGTACCGCTCCCAATGCCGTTCGCGGAGCCGCGTGAGCCCCGGCCTCAAATGGCAGAGTGGCCAGAGGAATTGGTTCGAGAAGCCGAGGTAATACCCATTCACGTCGCGCCGGTCGAGCCAGAGCCGACGCAACGTGTACCGCGGCTGCTCCGGCGGCACCCGGACCCGGTCCTGGGCGTCGACGACGACCGCGTCCGCATCGCCGCTCCCCCACGCGACCCATACGCCGCCGACGCCCTGGAGGAGCGGATCCAGCGCCGATGTGACGCCGCCCGCGGGACGCCGGACCTCGATGTCGCCGACGTCCTCGGACCAGCGGTGCTCGTACGGCTCTCGATTGCTGACCACGACGAAGCGCTCTTCCGGGAACGCCTCCCGGAAGATCCGCCTCATGTCCGAAGCACCCAGCCGAGCTGCCGCGGGGCGCCAGGGACTTCGCATGTCTCAGAAGCTGAATCGGCGACGGCCTGCGCCGAGGGCGGATCGGACGTCGCCCCTCCACTCGTCCAAACGTTCGCCGAGCCCGTCGGTCGCGCCCTCGACGGCGCGCCGGATCCTGCGCCTCGTCCGGCTCCCGCTCTGCGGCGCCGTTAGAAGCGCGATCCCGCCGCCGATCACGAGACCGAGGACGAGCCCGACCACGAAGTTGAACGTCCGTGAACTATTCTGGTACCGCATTGTCGTCGCTCCGGGTGGGGAGTGGGTTTCGGCCCCCGCGAGCAAAGCGCGTGCCCGGCGCGAGCGGAAAAGGCTTTTCGCGTTTTCGACCATCGTTTCCCGGTCCCCGAATCCGGACCGGGCACGATGCAGCGTTGCGGCGTGTGTGGCGAGCTTCCAAATTGCAGCGAAAATGCGCCAGTTTCAAGGCCCGGAGTCCCGCGCTCTCGAGCGTCGTGTGCGACGTGGCACCTGACGTGCAACGTGCCGGCGCGGATGCCCGCAGGACCGATACCGGCTCCTCTCTCGAGAGGTACGGATGGACCAACGGACTGTGCTGCTCGTCGAGGACAACGAAGACAATCGCATCGTGTACGCGACGATCCTGAACTACGAGGGCTTTCGCGTGCACGAGGCGTCCGATGGCGAGGAAGGCATTCGGCTCGCACGCGAGACCAAGCCCGATGCGATCCTGATGGACATCTCGATCCCGGTGATCGACGGCTGGAAGGCCACCGAAATCCTCAAGAAGGATCCCGCGACCGCGCACATTCCCATCATCGCCTTGACCGCCCACGCGCTGGCATCCGACCGCGAGAAGGCGCTCGCCATCGGGTGCGCCGGCTACCTGTCCAAGCCGTGCGAGCCGCGCGCCGTGGTCGCCGAGGTCGAACGGGTGATCGGAGAACGCGCGGCATCGACGAACTAGCCGATGGGGCCGGCGCCACGGAAAGAGTCTCGCGCCCAACCCGGACGCATCCTGGTCGTCGACGACAGTCGCGACAACCTCGAGGTCCTCGCGACGCGGCTCCGCTTCCGCGGTTACGTCGTCGACACGGCGACGTCGGGCGAGGAGGCGCTTGCCCGCGTCGCCGCGGAGCCGCCTGACCTCATCCTCCTCGACGTCATGATGCCGGGGCTCGACGGCTACGAGGTCGCCCGCCGGATCCGGAGCGACCCCGGCCTGCCCTTCATCCCGATCATCCTGGTCACGGCGCGGGACTCGACGCAGGACAAGGTCGCCGGACTGGACGCTGGCGCGGACGACTACCTGACGAAGCCGATCAACTACCCCGAGCTCGAGGCGCGGGTGAGAGCGATGCTCCGCATCAAGGAGCTGCAGGGCGAGCTCGAGGAGAAGAACCGAGAGCTCGCACGCCTGAGCATCAGCGATGGCTTGACGGGACTCTTCAATCATCGTCACATCCAGGAGGTCGTGCACGAGGAGTTCGAGCGCGCGAAGCGGACCCGGGAGCCGCTGGCCGTGGTCATGTTCGACTTCGACCACTTCAAGCGCGTCAACGACACGTACGGCCATCAGGTCGGCGACCGGGTGCTCCAGGAGATGGCGCGCATCCTCCGGAACACGGCGCGTGAGATCGACAAGCTCGGGCGCTACGGCGGGGAGGAGTTCATCGCCGTCCTCCCCGACACCGGGATCGACGATGCGGTCACCTTCGCCGAGCGCGTGCGCGAACGGGTCGAGCGGCATCCGTTCGACGTCGGCCGCGGCGAGCCGATTCACCTGACGGTTTCGGCCGGGGCGGCCACCTATCCGCACCCGGCGGTGTACAATCCGAAGACGCTGATCCATCGCGCCGACCAAGCGCTGTACGCGGCCAAGAACGCCGGACGCAACCGCGTCATACGCTTCGAGAACGGCGCCACCTGAGCGACGCCTCCGGACACACGAACGAGCCGATCATCGACGGAGATGAGGGAGTGAGCGCAGCGGATCTGGCGAATGTGGCACAGCGCGCGGCCGAACTACGGCACCTGCTGAACGAGGCGAACTACCGGTACTACGTCCTCGACAGCCCCACGATGTCGGACGCGGAGTACGACCGCCTCTTCCGCGAACTGCGGGAGCTCGAGGCCGCGCACCCCGAGCTGGTCACGCCGGACTCCCCGACGCAGCGCGTCGGCGCCGAGCCGGCGTCCCAGCTCGCGAAGGTCCAGCACCTCGCGCCGATGCTCTCGCTCGACAACGCCTTCGACTTCGGCGAGCTGCGCGCCTGGGAGGACCGTAACGCGCGCATCCTGAGCGAGGTGCGTGACGCCGGCTACGTCGTCGAGCTGAAGATCGACGGCGCCGCCATCGCGCTGCTCTACGAGGACGGCGTCTTCGTCCGCGGCGCGACGCGCGGCAACGGCGTGATCGGCGAGGACGTGACGCGCAACCTGCGCACGATCCGGGAGATCCCGCTCCGCCTCCGCGACGCCGACGTTCCGGTCCCGCGGCGCCTCGAGATCCGCGGCGAGGTCTACATGTCGTACTCCGGCTTCACCGCACTCAACGAGCGCCGGGCGGCAGCGGGCGAGCCGACGTTCGCCAACCCGCGCAACTCCGCGGCGGGCAGCCTTCGTCAGCTCGATCCGCGGATCACCGCCGAGCGGCCGCTCTCGTTCTTCGCGTATCAGATCCAGCTCGACCCCGACTCCCGGGAGGCGCTCCCGGTCTCGACGCAGGACGACGTCCTCCGGCTCCTCGAGGCGTGGGGGCTCCCGGTCAACCCGGAACGGCGCGTCTGCCGCAACCTGGACGAGGTCGTCGCCTACGCGGAGCACGTCGAGAAGCTGCGCGGCACGCTGGACTACGCGATCGACGGGCTGGTCGTCAAGGTCGCGCCGCTCCGCCTCTGGCCCGAACTCGGGATCGTCGGCGGCCGCGAGCCGCGCTGGGCCATCGCCTACAAGTTCGCGCCCGACCTGGCGACGACGAAGCTCCTCGCGATCGAGATTAACGTCGGCCGCACGGGCTCGCTGAACCCGTACGCGGTCTTGGAGCCCGTCGAGATCGCCGGCGCGACCGTCCGCCTTGCCACGCTCCACAACTTCGAGGACATCGCGCGCAAGGACCTGCGCGTCGGCGACACGGTCCTCGTCAAGCGCGCAGGCGAGGTGATCCCGCAGGTCGTCGGGCCGGTCACGGACCAGAGGACCGGGAACGAGACGCCGTTCGTGCCGCCGGACCACTGCCCGGTCTGCGGCACGCCGGTCGAGCGGCCGGCCGACGAGGTGACGCTGTACTGCCCGAACGGCTCCTGCCCGGCACGGATCTACTGGGGGATCGTGCACTTCGCGTCGCAGGGCGCCATGGACATCCGCGGGCTAGGCGAGCAAACTGTACAGCTCCTCCTCGATCGCGGGCTGGTCCGCGACGTCGCCGACCTGTACGACCTCCGCGCCGAGGACTTGCGGGAGCTGGATGGTTTCGCCGACCTTTCGGCGCGCAACCTGGTCGAGGCGATCCAGGCATCGCGCGATCGGCCGCTGCACCGGCTCCTCTTCGCGCTGGGAGTGCGGCACGTCGGGAGCGTGGCCGCGCAGCAGCTCGCTCGTCATTTCGGTAGCATGGACGCGCTGCTGGCGGCGACGCCCGAGGCGATCGCCGAAGTGCACGGGATCGGCCAGACCACGGCGACGGCGCTCGTCGCGTACCTCGCGGAGCCGAGGAACCGCGAGCTGATCGAACGGCTGCGCGCGGCCGGCGTGAACATGGTCGAGCCCGTCGAGCGCGAAGAGAGCCGTCCTTTCTCGGGCCTCACCTTCGTGGTGACGGGAACGTTGCCGACGCTGAGCCGTAAGGAGGTGACGGCGTTCATCGAGCGACGGGGCGGGCGCGTGGCGGGGAGTGTCTCGCGGTCGACGAACTACGTCGTCGTCGGGGAAGATCCCGGCTCGAAGCTGGACCGTGCCCGCGAACTCGGCGTGCCGATCCTGAACGAGGCCGAGCTGATGGCGCTCGCGGAGGCCCGCGAGGCCGAGACATCCGAGAGGAGCTGAATCTCATGAGCCAGATGCCGACGGATCTGCCGCAAATCGCGCTCCCAGCGGCGTCGCTGCACGCGATGCGGCGCGCGCTGGAAGCGGAGCTCGGCCCGACGGGCGCGGCCCGGGCGCTCCAGAACGCCGGCCACGCAGCCGGGGACGCGTTCCACGCGATCCTGGCCGGGAGCGGCGACGCGTCCGAGCTCCCCGAATCGGAGTTCTGGCGACGTCTCAACGATCTCTTCGCCGAGCGCGGGTGGGGGCGGCTCCACTTCGAGCCGGAGCACCCCGGGATCGGGTCGCTCGAGAGCAGCGACTGGGCCGAGGCGGACCCCGGCGCCGCGTCTCCGCACCCCTGCTGCCATTTCACGGCCGGGCTGCTCGCGAACCTGCTCGGCCGCACCGCCGGGCAGGATGTGGGCATCCTCGAGGTCGAGTGCCGCTCCCGCGGCGACCTGCGCTGCCTCTTCTACTTCGGCGGCGCGGAGGCGCTGCAGCGGGTGTACGTCGCGCTCCAGGAGGGCCGATCGGCCGAATCGGCGCTCACGGAGCTGGGGTGAATGCCCCGCGTCCTCGGCGTCGACTACGGCGAACGGCGAATCGGCCTGGCGGTGAGCGACGAGACGGGCACCATTGCGACCCCGCTCCCGACGCTCCTGCGCCGGCGCGGCAAGCGGCCGCCGGTGGCGCGTGTCGCGGAGATCGCCGGAGAACTCGGCGTCGGGCGCATCGTCGTCGGCCTGCCCCTCACCTCCGAGGGGGAGGAAGACGAATGGACCCGCGAGGTCCGCGATTTCGGTGAGAAACTCGCCTCTCGGACCGGACTGCCCGTCGATTACATCGACGAGAGGTTCACCTCCGCGCGCGCCGAGCGCACCCTCCGCGAGCTCGGCCGCGAGCGGTCGCTGCGGAGCGACAAGGGCATCGTTGACGCGGCCGCGGCGGTCCTGATCCTGCAGGCTTATCTCGATCGGCGGACGAATGACTGAACCGTTGCAGGTGCCCGGAGCCCGCGTGGCCGCCCCGAGGCGGCCACGCGCCGCCAGGACGACCCGCCTCCTCGCGCTCGTCGCCACGGCCTTCGCGGCGGCGTGCGGCGGCGACGGCTCGGGCGAGATCATCCGCGTTCGCGTCCCCAGGGGCGCCAGCTTCTCCGCCGTCGCCGACTCCCTGGCGAACAAGGAGATCGTCCGCGCGCCGGGGCTGTTCCGCGTCTACGCCCGCCTGACCGGCGCCGACCGCAACATCAAGCCCGGGACGTACGGCTTCCGCAAGGGAACCGGCTGGAAGCGCGTCCTCGACGACCTCCACGCCGGCCGGGTCCTGCACGCCCGCCTCGTCATTCCCGAGGGGTGGGACCTCCGCAAGATCGCGCCTCGTATCGCAGCACTGACCGGGCTCCCCACGGACAGCGTGTTCCGCGTCCTCGCGGATACCGCCAGCGCCACGCGGTACGGCGTCCCCGGCCCCACGCTCGAGGGGTATCTCTACCCGGCCACGTACATCTTCCCGGTCGATGGCCCCCTCGAACCGGTCGTCGTACGGCTGACCGACGAGTACAAGCGCCGGTGGACCCCGGCCAGGAGAGCCCGCGCCGATTCGCTCAAGATGAGCGAGCGAGAGGTCGTGACGCTGGCGTCGATCGTCGAAAAGGAAGCCAGGGTCCGGGATGAGATGCCGCTCATCGCCGCCGTCTACCACAACCGCCTGCGCATCGGCTACCCGCTCCAGGCGGACCCGACGGTGCAGTACGCCCTGGGCGAGCACCGGACCCGGCTCCTCTACGCGCACATCGACAGCGTGGCCGACCACCCGTACAACACCTACCGGCGCCGGGGTCTGCCGCCCGGCCCGATCGCGTCGCCCAGCGAGATGGCGATCGATGCGACGCTCTACCCCGCCGACGTGAAGTACCTGTACTTCGTCGCGCGGCCGGATGGGCGCCATATCTTCACGCACTCCCTCGCCGAGCACAATCGCGCCAAGGCCGAGGTCCGCCGGGCGACCCGACGAGCCGGCGTGCCGAGCGGCACGTCGGGCGCGTCTCAGCCCGCGCAGGAGTGAGCGTTCGTGGGCCCGGTCGACCTCGATCTCCGGCTCATCGTCATCACCGACCGCCGGCTCGCGGCGCCGCGGGCGATGGACGACGTCGTCGTCGCCGCCCTCGAGGCCGGGGCGCCGGCGATCCAGCTCCGCGACAAACACGCGACGGCGCGCGAGCTGTTCGAGCAGGCGGTCCGGCTGCGCGCCCTCACGGCACGATTCGGCGCACTCCTCTTCGTCAACGACCGCCTCGACGTGGCGCTCGCAGCCGGGGCGGATGGCGTCCACCTGGGTCCGGACGACATCCCCATCGCCGCCGCTCGCCGTGCGGTCCCCCGCCCCTTCCTGATCGGCTACTCGACCGACGACCCCGCCACAGCGGCGCACGCGGTCGCCGCGGGCGCCGATTACATCGGCTGCGGCGCCGTCTTCGGCACGAGCTCCAAGGCCGACGTCGCCTCGGAACGCATAGGCCCGGAAGGTGTGGCGGCAGTTGCCCGCGCAGTCGACGTCCCCGTCGTCGCCATCGGCGGCATATCGACGGAGAACGTCCACCAGCTCGCCGATACCGGCGCGGCCGGCGTCGCCGTCATCGGCGCCGTCATGGGCGCGGCCGACCCGGCCGCGGCGACTCGCCTGCTCCTCGCGTCCGGGCCCGGAGCACGACGCGACACCGCGGCGGGCGACAAGGTAAACGCCCCCGCGGGCTCGTGACGACCCGCGAGGGCGCCAAAGTACCCCCGCCCGACCAACGCTCCTTGTCGGCCCGCCGCCTCCCGCCGGTCGTGGGCACGGGCCCGGGGCCGATCAGCGCATTCCGTTGCCCAGCGACGTCGGGCCGGCCACGGCCCGCTCCAGTCGAACCTCCATGTCGTACTTCTTCAGGAGCCGGTGCACCGTCTTCCGGTCGATTCCGGCATGCCGCGCCGCCTCGGAGATGTTGCCGTCGTGCCGCTCGAGCAGCGCCCCCAGGTACGCCCGCTCGAACGCCTCGATCGCGCGCTCCTTCGCCTCGTGGAACGGCTGGTCGATGTCCACCGCCACCGGCGACGTCGGCACCCCGAGCGACGAGAGCTTGTCCGGCAGGTCCGCCGCCGTCACCTCCTGCCCCGGGATCGCGAGCGAGACGATCCGCTCCATGAGGTTCTGCAGCTCCCGCACGTTCCCGGGCCAGGAGTGGGCCATCAGCGCCCGCAACGCATCGGGCGACAGGCGGAGGGGCATGTCTCCGTCCCGCCCGTACTTCTCCGCGTACTTCCGCAGGAAGTGCTGTGCGAGGAGCGGGATGTCCTCCCGCCGCGCCCGCAGCGGCGGCACGCGGATCGGCACGACGTTCAGCCGGAAGTAGAGGTCCCGCCGCAGCACTCCTTCCGCGACCGCCTCCTCCGGGTCCCGGTTCGTCGCGGCGATCACCCGGATGTCGATCGGGATCTCGACCTCGCCTCCGACCCGGCGGATCTTCCGCTCCTGGAGCACCCGCAGCAGCTTGGCCTGGAGCTCCAGGTCCATCTCGCAGATCTCGTCGAGGAAGAACGTCCCGCCCGAGGCCGCCTCCATCAGGCCGCGCTTCTGCGTCATGGCGCCCGTGAAGGCGCCCTTCTCGTGGCCGAACAGCTCCGACTCCAGGAGGTTCTCGGGGAACGCCGCGCAGTTGACCGCCACGAAGGGCTGCTCCGCCCGCGGACTGTTCTGGTGGATCGACCTCGCGATCAGCTCCTTCCCCGTCCCGCTCTCCCCGCTGATGAACACGCTCGCGTCCGTCGAGGCGACCCGCAGCACCAACGCGAACACCTGCTGCATCGCCTCGCTCACGCCGATGACGTTCTCCAGCGAGTACCGCTCCCGGAGCTGGCCGCGGAGCCGCTCGTTGTCGCGGGCGAGCCGAACCTGGTTCGCCGCGCGACCGACCAGGATCTGGAGCTGCGTCGCCGTGAATGGCTTCGGGATGTAGTCGTACGCGCCGGCCCGGATCGCCTCGATGCTCGAGTCCACGGTCGCGAAACCCGTGATCATGATCACGAGCGCGTTCGGATCCGCCTGCCGGACCTCCCGCAGGAGCTCCATCCCGTCCATGTCCGGGAGCATCAGGTCGGTGAGCACGATGTCCGGGCGGTGCCGGCGCGCGAGCTCCAGGGCGTCGCGGCCCCGATACGCACTCAACACCTCGTACCCCTCGTGCTCCAACAACCGGGAACAGCTCTTGACGAGCAGCTCCTCGTCGTCGACGAGCAGGATCGTGAGGGGCTCGACCAGCGTCGGCGATTCCATCGCTCAAGCCCTTCCCGGAACGACGAATTGGTGATTGTGCAATCTTGGGCGGTGTTGGCCCAAAATACGCCGAATTCGGCCCGGCTGCAAGAAACCTGTAGTTTTCCGAAGCCTTCCCCGGCCCGCTTCGACGAGAAAAAAACGAGCGTCGACCTGCGGGGTGTGCGGGTCGGCGCTCGTCGTGTGGG
>CALBZE010000047.1 GCA_937889645.1 uncultured bacterium | reverse complement strand
TGCGGAAGGAGGCCGCCTGATCACCCTCGATCCACAACATTTGACAATAGCTCGACTGGAGAACAAGGAGGAAAGTATGCGACGCGCCGCTCTTCTCAACGCTGCCCTGCTCGCCGTACTCCTGCTCGCCCCCGGAGCGGTTCTCGGCCAGTCCGACCCGGTCGGTCGGCGGGTCGAGGTGAACGGCATGCAGATGTACTACGAGGTCTCCGGCGCCGGCGACCCGCTCATCGTCCTGCACGGCGCCTACATGAACATCCCCGCCATGGGGGCGATCATCCCGATGCTCGCCAAGACCCACCGCGTCTACGCGCTCGAGCTGCAGGGCCACGGCCGCACGACCGACATCGACCGCCCCATCACCTACCCCAACCTCGCCGACGACGTCGCGGCCTTCATGGACGCCGTGGGACTCCGCAAGGCCGACGTCTTCGGCTACTCCATGGGCGCCGCCGCGGGGCTGCAGCTCGCGATCCGGCACCCCGAGAAGGTGAACAAACTCGTCGCCGCCTCCGTCGCATACGACGTCGAGGGGTGGCAGCCGGCGTTCCGGGAGTTCCTCCCGCACCTCGTCCCCGAGATGATGCTCGGTACACCCCTGGAGGAGGAATACCGCAAGCTCGCCCCGAATCCGGACGGCTTCCGCGCCCTCGTCGAGAAGTTGATCGCCCTCGAGCACGAGCCGATGGCGTGGGAGGACGACGTCCGGGCCCTGAAGATCCCGATGCTGATCATCGCCGGGGACGCCGACGTCGTGACCCTCGAGCACACCGTCGCCATGTTCCGCCTCCTGGGCGGCGGCGTCATGGGCGACATGGGCGCTCCACTCCCTGCCTCGCGGCTCGCCATCCTCCCGGCGACGTCGCACACGGCCGTCATCAACCAGCCCGAGCTCCTGTTCGTCCTCATCGAGCCGTTCCTGATGGGAGAGACGCCGAGGGGGATGACGTTCTGAGCAATACGGGCCCGGTGCGGCTCCGCGCCGCACCGGGCCGTAATCCCCCACCGACCAGGCCCCTAAGAGAACACCCTCGCCCCGAAAGCCACCTTTCCCCAGCCCCGGCCCCCCGGACCTCCGCCCCCACCCCCCACGCCCCAACCCCCGAGCCCTGAGCCCTGAGCCCTGAGCCCCAGGCCCCACCATTCTCCTTGACAACTTAGGAGAACCACCCCCATACTCTTTCCTAATCCACTTAGGAGAGAGCCATGGCCGACACCGCGGAACTGCTTCCTGGAACCCTCGACCTCCTGATCCTCAAGGCCCTCTCGCTCGGCAAGCTGCACGGGTACGGCGTGCTGCTCCGCATCGAGCAGATCACGGGGGGCGCGCTCCAGATCCAGCAGGGCGCGCTCTACCCGGCGCTGTACCGGCTCGAGCATCGGGGGCTGATCGAGGCCGAGTGGGGCGTGAGTGAGAACAACCGGCGGGCGAAGTACTACCGGCTGACCGCTGCGGGGCGAAAGCGATTGGGCGAGGAGGTGGCGAGCTGGAACCGTCTGGCCGAGGCGATCGCGATGGCGTTGCGCGCCACCCCGCAGGAGATCTGACATGCACGCTCAGCTCGCGCGGTTCCGTTCTCTCTGGCGTGGCCTGTGCCGACGCGACGACGTCGAGGCCGACATGGCCGACGAGTTTCGCCACCACCTGGAGTTACGAACCGAGGACCTGATCCGCCGCCGCCTGTCCCCGGTGGGGGCCGCCCGCCAGGCGCGGATCGAATTCGGCCATCTCGAGAGTCGCGAGTACGAGCGACCAGGCGCGCCGCCCGTGGTAGTGCTCGGGTCCGCGGAGTGGCGACGTCGCTTCGGCGGCGACCCGGCGATCATCGGCCGTCCGGTGCGGTTCGATGCGACCGTACACACGGTGGCCGGCGTCATGCCGGAAGGGTTCCACTTCCCCGTCAATCACAGTTACCGGGTCCCGCTTCGACCAGTCCCGACGGCGCATCGGCTCGCCGTGGCTTCCGGCGGCGTCGTCGGTCGACAGGCCGTTCGTCGAGCGGGTCCTCGGTGGCGGTCCCGTACTTGGCCGCCCTCGGCGTCGCCCCGCGCCGACTCATCGCCTCATTGCGGCCCTCATCCCCGCCCGCGAGGCGCTCGCGGTCCAGCCGACGGAGGGGTTGCGGGAAGAATAGATGGAGGCGTCGGGAGAGCGTCGGGTCGTTGACTACGACCGGAAGCGCTCCAGACGCCTCCACCGGGCCTGTCCGGAAAGGTGAGACGTCCGAGTAGGGCGACGGCGTCCTAGTCTGAAGCCACTGCGACCTGCGAGGAGTCGCGGACCGGGCGCGCAGGGGTTACCACCATGGCGGGCCCGGCCCGATCCCGTCAAGGGCGCCTGCTCACGTCCCCGCCGCCACCCTCCTGAGCCGCATCTCGAAGAACTGGTCCCAGTTTGCCCCGTCTCGTGAGAACTCGCCGATCTCGACCCACTCGTCGCCGGGGAAGGTCGCGGTGTAGCGGACCGTGCCGGCGCCCACGTCGATGTGCCAGCGCCATCCGTCCGGGCGGAGTTCGAGCGTGTAGCTTCCGGTCGCGCCGGTGGCGAGCCAGGTGGCGAAGCGGTAAGTCGACGTCGCCTCGTCGAAGGTGATGACGCCGAGCGTCTGGTGGACGGGGACATCGCGCGTGGCGCCGGGCGGGCGCGAGGTGAAGTCGCCCTCCACGAGGAGCGCGAGGCCGCCCAGGCGGCTCTGGACGCGCTCGCCCCCGCGGAACGTGAGGCGCTGGCCGCCCATCTGCATCCACCCCTCCCCTTCCCACTCGCCGACCAGGTACGCCAGGCGCTCCATCGCGGCCCGTTTGGCGGCGACGGCGTCGGCGGGGCTATTAGCGGTTGCGGTCTGCGCGCGGACGACGGCGGGCGCGCCAACGACGAGACAGCCGGTGAACAGGCAGGCCGCGATGAGAGCTGTCGCCGCATGGCGCGGCGATGCTGAGATCCGAATCATGCGCGCTCCTTTCGTTGAGGTGGTCGGTGCGCTTTCGTGCCCGAATCTAGCCTCGGACGGAACGCGGGGATTGGAAGAATGCGACACGTCGACGGCCGCGGCCGCTCAGGGGCGGACGTCGACGTGCTCGATCAGCCCCAGCCGCTTGCGGACGGCGGCCGGCGTGAGACCGGTCAGGTCGCCGACCTCGTGGATCAGGTGGGACTGGTCCGCGTAGCCGAGCTCGTAGGCGACGGCGCTCCAGCACGCCTCGCCCCGGAGCGCGGCCTCCAGCGTCGACCGCAGGCGTCGGATGCGGGCGTACTCCTTGGGCGAGAGGCCCACCACGCGGCGGAACCGCCGCTGGAGCTGTCGGATCCCGATCCCGGCGTCTCGCGCGAGGCCGGCGATGCTCAGGTCGCCGCGGGCGGCGACGATGGCGCGGACGGCGCGGCGCACCACGTCGTCGATCGGAGGGGCGGCGCGAACACGGCTCGCCAGCCAATCATCGAAGACGGCAGCGGTTCGGGCCGGATCCTCCGCGGCGGCCGCCGCCGCGGAGGCCATCGCGGCGGCTTCGGAGCCGAGCAGCTCGACCGCCGGGATCCATGCGCCGCGGAGCGTTTCGGCCGGGACGCCGAGGATGGCGGCGCCGGTGTCGGGCCAGAAGCGAATGCCGGTCACGACGACGTCGCCCGTCATGGGGACCCGGAGCGCTCCCATGACCGGGCCGGTGACCGAGGCGCGCGGCGCGAGGCCACCGCGTACGCACATAGGTTCCAGCGGGAGGCTTGGGCGTGACCTCGCGGACCGCCGTACGCGGCCCGCAACTGAGGCGGGGTGACCGATGCTGGCGAAACTCGGTGGGTCTATCGGATTGGTAGCCAGCGGTGCTGGCGTCGTGCACGGCATCGCGCGGGCAGATCGGCGGCGCGCCGCGCGACGTCGCCGCGTACGACTCGGTCCTGCTGTTCCGGGCGACGGTGCTACACCTCCCGCACGGATTGCACTCTGGTCGAAGTGAGACCGCTCCTGATCGTCGAGTAACAACAAAACGACGACCGGCCCGGCCCACGGAGAACCGTGGGCCGGGCCGGCTCGTTCTTAGTGACCAGCTCTCCTCGACAGTGCCCCCGGCAGGACTCGAACCTGCGCATGACGCGGTTTAGGAAACCGCCGCTCTATCCGCCTGAGCTACGGGGGCGCGACACAGGTAATCTAGCGGAAGTTCCCCATTTTCTCAACCGATCCGGTCGGCGCACCATCCACGGCGTTCCCAATCGATCCCCAACACCCGCGGGCCATACGCACGTCACGGCTCGCACGCACGCGGCGGCGCGACCGGGACCCGATACGCCCGGAGCGTCGGCACGTCCATTTCGTCGATCTCGATCCCCCAGATCGTGTCGGCGCGCATGTCGTAGGGCGTGAATCGGTTCGGCAGCAGCACGTCGATGGGCGTGCCGACCGTCGGCACGGCCGCCGGGTCGACGGTTGGCACACCGGCCGTCGCCGGACCCGAAGCCCGGCAAACGAGCGGCCAGATCCTCCAATGCGCTCGCTCGCCGCGGTCCGTCCGGGGCGTCGAGCGGGTGAGGATGTATCCGTTCGATGTGAGGTGGAGGTCCTGGATCGGGGCGTGGCGCTCGGGCGGCTCCAGGACGCGCTCGAAGGCGCGTCGGTCCCTACCGAGCGAGGCGAGGTACGCCTCCCACTCGCGCCGCTGGACCGGGGCCCCTGCCAGGGTGTCGCCCCGGAAGGTGCCAAATCGCTCGCCGGCCGTGTCGAAAAACTCCCAACGGATGCTCCGGCCGCCCGTCGACGCGAGGTAGACGCCGCCGCATGCCGGTGTGAAGTCGAGGAACGCGGGCGCGTCAGAGAACGCGGAGACCCACACGAAGCGGGTCGTGTCGCCCACGGCCAGGCGCACCGTCGCGACGCCGTAAGGTGGGAAGGTGCTCAGTCGTTCCCGCGCGCCGTCGCTGCCGACGCGGAGCAGCGCGCCGGTTCCCTCTCCCCGCGGGTGCGGCGGGTTGAGCGCGTTCATGGACGTGTTGAACAGGGCGAGGTAGCCGGCCGTGGTCGGGAGCACGAGCCAGGGATCGAGCCCGGGCTCGGTCACGTCGAACTGCCTCGTCCCAACGACATGGCCCGCCTGGTCGAAGATCGTCACGCGACGCAGCGAACGGTCCCAGACGGCGACGTGGCCGTCCGGCGTGTGCTCCAACGCGACCGGCTAGCAGAACTCTCCCGGCCCAGACCCCTCGCGACCGATCGAACGCCCGCGCTCGCCTTCCCGCACGATCACGATGCGGTCGTTCCGCATATCCAGGACCCACAGTGCGCCGTCAACGAGGAGGACGCCTCCCGGCTGCCAGAGCGGGCCGTCGGTTTCGGTCTCCGCGTAGGCGCGTACGGGGCTGGCGGACGGCACGGCGGGTGTCTGGGCCAGGGCCGCCTCGCCTAAGGTCAATTGTGAACCGATGATAGCGGCCGCTATGAGTGCCTGGCGTACCATGATCGCTCTGGCGCGAGTTCGTCGACTCCATCTCATGCCGGCGGCTCCACTCGCGGCACGAAATGCCGGAAGAATAAGGACTTCGTGAACTCCGAGGCAACGACGTACGCCGCGACGATTCCGAGGAGCAGGAGCACGAGCGACCACGGGACGGGTGCCAGGCCCACGAAGCGCCCCACGGGCGAGAACGCGATTCCCAGCGTCAGCACGGCGACCCCGGCGCTTGCCGCCACGAGCGGCCTGCTCGGCGCACTGCGGAAGAACGGGCGCCGGGTGCGGATCACGAGGAGGATCAGGATCTCGGAGAGGACCGATTCGAGGAACCATCCGGTCCGGAAGCTCGTCATGCTCGCGCCGAGCCAGAAGAGCGCGCCGAAGGTCAGGTAGTCGAACGCCGAGCTGACCGGCCCGAAGGTCAACATGAAGCGGCGGATGACGCGGGTATCCCAGCGTCTCGGCTCGTGCAGCAGCTCCGGGTCGAGCCGGTCGGTCGCGATCGCGAGGGCGGGCAGGTCCGTCAGCACGTTGATCAGCAGGATCTGCTGCGGGAGCAGCGGAAGGAAGGGCGTGATCAGCGAGGCGCCCGCCATGCTGAACATGTTGCCGAAGTTGGCGCTCGTGGTGATGAAGATGTACTTGAGCGTGTTGCCGAAGGCTCGCCTCCCCTCGCAAACGCCGTCGATCAGGACGCGCAGGTCCTTCTCCAGGAGCACGATCGCCCCCGCGTTCTTCGTCACGTCGGCGGCGCTATCCACCGAGATCCCCACGTCGGCGGCGTGCAGCGCGGGCGCATCGTTGACGCCGTCGCCCAGGTAGCCGACGGCGTATCCCTCCCGCTTGAGCGCGAGGATGATGCGCTCCTTCTGCACCGGCTCGATCTCGGCGAATACGTCGACGTCGTGGAGCGCGAGGATCCCCAGGAACGTCATCTGCCGCTCCTCGTCCTTGTCGATCGTCGCGTCCGGGGCGAGCTCCCGCCAGGCGATTCCCAGGCACCGCAGCCCCTGCGCGCTCAGGGACTCGAACGTCTTCTCGATCGTGGCGCGACCTGCGGCGAGCGGACGTACCTCGCCGTCGTCCCGCTCCGCCATCGTGCAGACGGCCAGAATCTCTCGAAGCGCGCCCTTGCTTATCATCAGCCGCACGCCTTCGTGCTCCACGACGACCGACAACCGCTTACGCGAGAAGTCGTACGGCACCTCGCCGACCTTCCTCCACCCTTCGAGCGAGAAACTCGATTGCGCCCGGATCGCCCGATCGATCGGGTTCGGGAACCCCGACTGCAGGGCGGCATCACGGGCGTACGGTTCTTGCCGCGGCCTCGTTTGCGAGCCGCTCGCGGGCGTCTGACACGAGCCAGCGCCTGGGCCGCTCCAACCCGCTCCCCACGGGCCGAACATGCTCGCGCTCACCCTCAAACCCGGCACATCCGACGTTAGTCTGGTCGAACGGCCCGAGCCTTCCGTCTCCGCGCCCGACGAGATCGAGCTGCGCGTCCTCCAGGTCGGGATCTGCGGAACCGATCGTGAAGAGGCGACCGGAGGTCGGGCCCAGGCGCCCGACGGCGCGGAGGAACTCGTGCTCGGCCACGAGGTCCTCGGCGAGGTGGTCCGAACCGGCGACGCCGTCGAGCGCGTGCGCCCGGGAGACCTCGCGGTCTTCACGGTTCGACGCGGGTGCGGTCAGTGCTTGCCGTGCGCCATGGGCCGGTCGGACATGTGCCTGACGGGCGAGTTCCGTGAGCGTGGCATCCTGGGGCTGGACGGGTTCCAGGCGGAGTTCGTGGTCGACCGCGAGGCGTCCGTCGTACGCGTGCCGAGGGAGATCGCCGCCATCGGCGTCCTCACCGAGCCGCTCTCGGTCGTCGAGAAGGCCATCGAAGAGGCGGTCCGCATCCAGCTCGCCCGGCTCCCGGCAGCGCTGGCGACCCCCCGACTGGCTCCACGGGCGGCGCTGCCTCGTCGCAGGGCTCGGGCCGATCGGACTCCTCGCCGCGTTGGTCCTCACGCTCCGCGGCGCCGAGGTGTACGGCCTCGACATCGTGGACGACGACTCGGCGCGGCCGCGCTGGCTCGAGGGGATCGGCGGCGGCTACATCGACGGGCGGCGCCGGTCTCCGACCGACATCCGATCCAGCATTGGTCCGATCGACCTCCTGTTCGAGGCGACCGGCGCACCCAAGCTCGCCTTCAATCTGCTCGATGCGCTTGCGTGGAACGGCGTCTACATCCTGACGGGCATCCCCGCGGGCCACTGCGCCGCCCAGCTCCCCGCCTGCGATCTGATCCGGGAAATGGTCCTCTACAACCAGGTGATGATCGGCAGCGTGAACGCGGCCCGGGGCCATTTCCAGATGGCCGTCGACGACCTGGTCCAGGCGCACCTCCGGTGGCCCGGCTACGTCGAACGGCTGATCACACACCGCTACACCCCGATGGAAGCGGCCGACGCGCTCCACCGGCATCCAACCGACGAGATCAAGGCGGTGATCGTATGGCACGAGGTCGAAACGTGACCGCCCCGATCGGACGCAGACGCTGGGCGATCGCCGATGGCTACATCCCCGCGTGGAGCCGAGGGGCCAAACCGGAGCTCGAGAGCCACGATGCAGTGTGCTTCCTCAACACCGGGGACCAGGATGCACACGTCCGGATTACCGTCTACTTCAGCGACAGGGAGCCGGTCGGCCCGTATCGCCTGACCGTTCCGGCGCGCCGGACCCTCCACGTGCGGTTCAATGCGCTCGACGACCCCGAGCCGATCCCGAGAGGCACCGACTATGCGAGCCTGATCGAGTCGGACGTGCCGATCGTAGTCCAGCACACGCGGCTGGATTCGCGACAGGCCGAGAACGCACTCATCAGCACCATCGCCTTCGCGGGCGAGGAGTGACAGGGGAGGACCCGCCCATGGCGCACACCGTCAGCGACTTCGTCATCAACCGCCTCGCCGATTGGGGGATCGATCGGATCTACGGCTATCCGGGCGACGGCATCAACGGCTTCATGGGCGCGCTCCGGCGCCACGAGGACCGGATCCGCTTCATCCAGGTGAGGCACGAGGAGATGGCCGCCTTCATGGCGTGCGCGCACTCCAAGTTCTCGGGCGACATCGGCGTGTGCATGGCCACCTCCGGGCCCGGCGCGATCCACCTCCTCAATGGCCTGTACGACGCCGCGATGGACCACCGCGGCGTCGTCGCCATCGTCGGCCAGCAGGCGACGATCGGGCTGGGGGCCAGCTACCAGCAGGAGGTCGACCTGAAGACGCTGTTCAAGGACGTCGCGTGCCACTTCGTGGAGGCATGCGTGACGCCGGAACAGGCCCGTCACCTCGTCGACCGTGCGGTGCGCATCGCCCGGGCCGAGCAGGTCGTCACCTGCCTCATCTTCCCCAACGACGTCCAGGAGATGGACGCGGTCGAGAGCCCGCCACGCGTGCACGGCGCCACCTTCAGCGGGATCGGCTGGTCGGCGCCGCGCGTGCTCCCGCGGGAGGAGGACCTGGAATACGCGGCCGAGGTCCTGAACGCCGGGGAGAAGGTCGCGATCCTCGTCGGCGCCGGCGCGCTGCACGCCGCCGACGAGGTCGTCGAGGCGGCCGAGATCCTGGGCGCGGGCGTCGCCAAGGCGCTCCTCGGCAAGGCGGTCGTCCCGGACGACCTCCCCTTCGTGACCGGTTCGATCGGTCTCCTCGGCACCCGGCCGAGCTGGGAGATGATGCAGAACTGCGACACCCTCTTCATGATCGGGACGAGCTTCCCCTACTCGGAATTCCTCCCGAAGGAGGGGCAGGCCCGCGGCGTCCAGATCGACATCCGGCCGCGCAACCTGAGCCTTCGCTACCCGATGGAGGTCGCCCTCTGCGGCGACAGCAAGGAGACGCTCCGGGCGCTGCTTCCTCTCCTGGAGCGCAAGACGGACCGGAAATGGAGGGCGAAGATCGAGGAGTGGGTCCGGGAATGGTGGACGGTCCTCGAGCGGCGCGCCATGAGCGATGCGGAGCCGATCAACCCACAGCGCGTCTTCTGGGAGCTTTCGCCGCGCCTCCCCGACCGTTGCATCCTGACGTGCGACTCCGGCTCGGCGGCCAACTGGTGGGCGCGCGACCTCAAGGTCCGCTCCGGGATGATGGCGTCGCTGTCGGGAAACCTGGCCAGCATGGGCCCCGCCGTCCCCTACGCGATCGCGGCGAAGTTCGCGCACCCGGACCGCCCGGTCGTGGCCTGCGTAGGCGACGGGACCATGCAGATGAACGGGATCAACGAGCTGATCACCGTCGCGAAGTACTGGCGCGAGTGGGAGGATCCCCGCCTTGTCTTCCTCGTCCTCAACAACCAGGACCTGAACCAGGTCACGTGGGAGCAGCGGGTCATGGAGGGCGATCCGAAGTTCGAGGCGTCGCAGGACGTACCGGCCTTCTCCTATGCGCACTACGCGCAGAGCATCGGGCTGGGCGGGATCGTCATGGAGCGGCCCGAGGACATCGTCCCCGGCTGGGAGGAGGCGCTCTCCATGGATCGGCCCGTCGTCGTGGACGCGTACACCGACCCCGAGGTGCCGCCGCTGCCGCCGCACATCACCCTCGAGCAGGCGAGGAACTACACGATCTCGATGGTGAAGGGCGATCCCCGGACGTGGCGGTTCCTCAAACAGACCGCCAAGCAAGTGGTCGACACCGTAATGCCGGGCAAGGGCGGCGCGCACTAGCGGTGGACGCGGACCTGACGGGCAACGGCCCGCCGATCGAGCGGATCGAGGCCGCCGCCTACACCGTACCGACGGACGGGCCGGAATCCGACGGCACGTTCCGTTGGGAGGCCACCACCCTGGTGCTCGTCCTGGCCTCGGCCGGCGGCGCGACCGGGATCGGCTACACCTACGCCCACGCCGCCGCCGTCCCGCTGATCCTCGAGACGCTGGCGCCGGCCGTCCACGGCGGCGACGCGCTCGCGGTCCCCGCGGCCTGGGCTGCCATGCTCAGCCGGGTGCGGAACCTCGGCCGCCCGGGGCTCGCGTCCGCGGCGATCTCCGCCGTGGACGTCGCCTTGTGGGACCTCAAGGCCCGCCTCCTCGGCCTCCCGCTGTGCGACCTCCTCGGCCGCGTGCGCGACGGCGTCCCCGTCTACGGCAGCGGCGGGTTCACGTCGTACGACGACGAGCGGCTCGCCGCACAGCTCGGCGCCTGGGTCGAGGCGGGGATCGACCGCGTCAAGATGAAGGTCGGCCGCGATCCCGATGCCGACGTCGCCCGCGTGCGCCGCGCCCGGGAGGCGATCGGGCCCGATGCCGAGCTCTTCGTCGACGCGAACGGCGCCTACCACCGCAAGCAGGCAGTCGCCTTCGCCCATGACTTCGCCGACCAGGGCGTGACCTGGTTCGAAGAGCCCGTCTCCTCGGACGACCTCGACGGACTCCGTCTCATCCGGGAGGTCGCGCCGCCGGGGATGGAGATCGCGGCGGGCGAATACGGCTACGATGCCTTCGCGTTCCGCCGCCTTCTCGAGGCCGGCGCGGTCGACGTGCTCCAGGCCGACGCCACGCGCTGCCTCGGGATCACCGGGTTCATGCAGGCGGCCGCGCTCTGCTGGGCGCACCACACCCCGCTCTCGGCCCATACCGCGCCGGCGCTGCACCTGCACCCATGCGCCGCCGCGCCCACGCTCCGGCACCTCGAGTACTTCCACGACCACGTCCGCATCGAACGCATGCTTTTCGACGGCGTCGTCGAACCCCGGCGCGGGGTGCTCTACCCGGACCTCGCCCGCCCCGGGCTCGGCCTCGAATTCCGGCGCGCCGATGCGGAACGATATCGCGTGAGGTGAAGAAGATGGCGACCGAGTTGCACACCCTTCCCCGCCCTCGCACCCGGCTCGTCCCGACCGAGCCCGTGGACGTGAAGGCCCTCGAGGCCGACCTCCGCGCGGCCCTCTCGGGCGAGGTTCGCTTCGATGACGGCGACCGGGCGCTCTGGGCGACGGACGCCTCGAATTATCGCCAGATCCCGATCGGCGTCGTCCTCCCCCGCGACGTCGACGACGTCGTCCGCGCCGTCGCGATCGCCCGGGAGCACCGCGTCCCGATCCTCCCGCGCGGCGGCGGGACCAGCCTGGCCGGGCAATGCACGAACGTCGCGCTCGTCCTCGATTTCAGCAAATACCTCCGCGGCGTCCTCGAGATCGACCCGGTTCGGCGCCGGGCCAGGGTCCTCGCGGGCACCATCCTCGACGAGCTGCGCGACGCAGCGGAGCCCCACGGCCTCACCTTCGGCCCCGACCCCGCGACGCACAACCGCTGCACCATCGGCGGGATGATCGGCAACAACTCGTGCGGGTCCCACTCGATGCTGGCCGAGTTCTACGGGCCGGGCGCCCTGACCTCCGACAACGTCGAGGCGCTCGAGATCCTCACGCCCGACGGGCTCCGCATGCGCGTCGGGGAGACGCCGCCGGACGAGCTCCAGAGAATTCTCGCCGAGGGGGGCCGACGCGCCGAGATCTACGCGGCATTGGTGCGCCTCCGCGACCGCTACGCCGACCGGATCCGCGAGCGATTCCCGCGCCTGCTTCGCGCCGTTTCCGGGTACAACCTCCCCGCGCTCCTCCCCGAGAACGGATTCCACGTCGCCCGCGCGCTCGTCGGTTCGGAGGGGACGTGCGTCACGATCCTCGACGCCACGCTCGCCCTCGTCCCCAGCCCCCGGGCGCGCGTGCTCCTCGTCCTCGGCTACTCCAGCGTCTACGAAGCGGCCGACCACATCCCCGAGCTGCGCGAGTTCCGCCCGATCGCCCTCGAGGGGATCGACGACCTCCTCGTCCTCTATTTGAAGAAGAAAGGGCTGCACGCCGCGGACATCGCCCTCCTCCCCCAGGGCGCCGGTTGGCTCATGGCCGAGTTCGGCGGCGAGACGCCGGAGGAGGCGTACGCCCGCGCCGCCGCGGCCAGGGCGGCGCTCGAGAGCACGTCGAACCCGCCCGCCATGAGGATCGTCGACGACCCCGCCGAGCAGCACAAGCTCTGGGTCGTACGGGAGTCCGGGCTCGGCGCCACCGCGTTCGTGCCGGGCGAGCCGGTCACGTGGGAGGGGTGGGAGGACTCGGCCGTCCCCGTCGAGCACCTGGGCAGCTACCTCCGCGATTTCCGCCGCCTCCTCCAGCGGTTCGGCTACCGCGGCGCCCTATACGGCCACTTCGGGCAGGGGTGCGTCCACACGCGTATCGATTTCGACCTCGAGAGCGCCGCCGGAATCGACAAGTACCGGGAGTTCACCCGCGAGGCAGCCGAGATCGTCACCCGCTACGGCGGCTCCCTCTCCGGCGAGCACGGCGACGGCCAGTCCCGCGGCGACCTCCTTCCCATCATGTTCGGCGACGAGCTCATGCAGGCGTTCCGCGAGTTCAAGGCGATCTGGGACCCCGACGGGAGGATGAACCCCGGCAAGCTCATCGACGCCTACCCCCGGGACAAGAATCTCCGCCTCGGCGCCGACTACCGCCCGGCCACGCCCCGGACGCACTTCCGCTTCCCGCACGACGATGGGAGCTTCGCCCGCGCTACGCTCCGCTGTGTCGGCGTCGGCGAATGCCGCCGCCTCGGAGGCGGCACCATGTGCCCGAGCTACATGGTCTTGAAGGAGGAGAAGCACACCACGCGCGGCCGCGCGCACCTCCTCTTCGAGATGCTCCAGGGCGAGACGATCAGGGAAGGATGGCGGAGCGAAGAGGTCAAGGAGTCGCTGGACCTGTGCCTGGCCTGCAAGGGGTGCAAAGACGAGTGCCCCGTGAGCGTGGACGTCGCCACCTACAAGGCCGAGTTCTTCTCGCACTACTACGAGGGCCGCGTGCGGCCGCGCAGCGCCTACGCCTTCGGCCTGATCATGCACTGGGCGCGCGCCGCCGCGAAGGCGCCGGGCCTCGCGAACCTCCTCACCCAGACGCCCGGACTGCGCGGCGTCGCCCGATGGGCGGCGGGGATGACACCCGAACGCCCGATCCCCCGGTTCGCACGGCAGACGTTCAAGGCGTGGTGGCGGCGGAGGCGCGGGTCGCGCCGCCCGACGGGCGCGCCCCGGGTGCTCCTCTGGCCCGACACCTTCAACGACCACTTCTTCCCCCGGACCCTCGCCGCGGGGGCCGAGGTCCTCGAGGACGCCGGCTTCGACGTCATCGTACCCGAGCCGTTCCTCTGCTGCGGGCGGCCGCTGTACGACTTCGGCTTCCTGGAGCAGGCGAAGCACCGCCTCCGCGAGGTCATCGCCAAGTTGCGCCCCGAGATCGAAGCCGGAACACCCCTCGTCGGGCTCGAGCCGAGCTGCGTCTCCGTCTTCCGCGACGAATTGACGAACCTCTTCCCGGACGACCCCGACGCCATCCGCCTCGCCCGGCAGACCCACACCCTTGCCGAGTTCCTGGTGCGGCACGCAAGCGGCTACTCACCGCCTCGGCTGGAGGGCAAAGCCGTCGTCCACGGCCACTGCCACCACAAGGCCGTCCTCGGCTTCCGCGCCGACGAGGAGATCCTGGGCCGCATGGGCCTCGATTGCCACGTCCTCGACTCGGGCTGCTGCGGGCTCGCAGGCTCTTTCGGCTTCGAAAAGGGCGAGAAGTACGACGTTTCCATGGCCGCGGGCGAACGGGTGCTATTCCCGGCGGTTCGCGCGGCCAGCGACGATACGTTGATCATCAGCGACGGCTTCAGTTGCCGGGAGCAGATCGCGCACGGCACCGACCGGCGGGCGCTCCACCTGGCGGAGGTCCTCCAGCTCGCGCTGCATCGGCGCCACATCCGGCCCGGGCTTCGCCCCGAGCTCCAGCACGGGCAAGTCGCACCGAGAGAACTCACGGCTGCGACTTCGGTGCGCGCAGCCGTCGGTCTCGCCGCCGTGCTCGCCGCGAGCGCTTCGTTGGGCGGCTACTTGGCCATGAGGAGCAGGAGATGAGGACGACGGGTCCGCAGTTGCGCCCAGGCCCGCGGTCGCGGGCCGACGGGGATCAGAACGTCACGATCGTCCGAACCGGAAGCGCGCCCAGCCGCGCGCGACCGTCCAGGAACCCGAGCTCGACCACGAACGCCGCTCCGACGACCTGCCCACCCAGCCGCTCGACGAGCTGCGCCGCCGCGGCGGCCGTGCCGCCCGTCGCGAGGAGATCGTCGACGAGGAGCACCCGCTCGCCGGGGCGGATGGCGTCCTCGTGCGCCTCGAGGGCGTCGGACCCATACTCGAGCGCGTAATCGACGCGCACCGTCCGGTGTGGCAGCTTCCCGGGCTTGCGGACCGGGACGAACCCGGCGCCGAGGCGCACGGCGAGCGGCGCGGCGAAGAGGAAGCCGCGGGCTTCGATCCCGACGACGCGGTCGATCCCCACGTCGGCGTGGGCCGCGGCGAGGTGGTCGACCACGGCGGTGTAGAGCGACGGCTCGGAGAGGACCGGCGTGATGTCCTTGAAGAGGATCCCCGGCTTCGGAAAGTCCGGGATGTCACGGATCGTGCGCCGCAGGCGCTCCGCGAGGTCGAGCGTCGTCGCGTCAGTCATCGCCGGCCGCCAGGTACCCGGCCAGGACGCCGGCGAGGAGTGCGTCGAATCGGTTCGGGGACTGGAGGTCCTGGTCGAGCGCGGCCGCGCCATCGCTCCGGAGCCGGCGGGCGATCGCCTCGAGGCGGTCGGCCAGGAGCGCCGCACGGTCCTGCGGCAGCGGCTGCATCAGCTTCTTCGCCAGCGGCTTCGCCTGGGGCGCGGGGACAGAATCGACGCCGTATGGCAGCCGGTCGGCGTCTTCCGGGATGATGAACGCCTCGATCGGGAATACGTCGCCTTCGTCCGCCGCCGGCCCCGACGCCGCCGGCGCCGGCGCGCTCGCCGGCCCAGCCGCAGGATCGAGGAACGGCGGCACGGTTCCCGGCGCGGGCGTCGCGTTGCCGCCCTGGCCCCGGACAGGCGCCTGCTCAGCCGGCGCGTCGGACCAGCGCGTGAAGACGGGAGGGAGGATGGAGCCGGGTGCAGCCGGGCGCCCACCGTGTGCGTCGCCTGCCATTCGTTGCTCCTGAGGACGAGGGTCCAGTGGGTTGACCATGGACGAAGATAAAGCGTCCTGGCCCGGTCGCGAAACCCCTGCGACGGCGGCGGCCGGTCGAGCCGCGGCCGCCCCCACCGGCCTCGGCCCCGGTCCGCCGCACTCCGCGCTCACGGCCCGTCCGGGCTCGCCTGCGTATGGAATGGGAAGTACACGTGGGCGCCGATCGTGAGGCGCACGTTGTTCACCGAACCATCCAGCGCCCGCGCGCCGATCGGGGCGCCCCCCGCGTCGAAATCCGACGCGTCGAACGGCGAATCGACGATGTGATCCATCGCCTCCACGCGAAGCGTGACGGAGCGCCAGACGTGGAGGTCGGCGCCGAACCCCAGGATCCACGCACGCTCGCGACGGCGCCCTTCCGCGCGGAACGGGCCGTCCCCGGTCGCGGCGTCGAAGTCGTAGGTGAACCGGCCGATCCCGAGCGTCACGAAGGGGGCGAAGCCGGTCGTCCCGGGAGCCCATGGCCAGATGCTGACCGCGGCGTCGTACGCGGAAACCCGAACGTCGCCGAAATCGCTCTCGAACGCGGCCTCGATCTCATCTCCGTCGAACGCCGCGTCCGTGACGACCTCGAGGCGACCCGCGCCCCAGGCCCCGTGGAGCCGCACCGCGACGTTGGGGACGACGTACCACTCAGCGTTCGCGCTCAGGACGGCGACGTCCTCGAGGTTGATTTCCCGGCGCGCCGAGACGTCGAGGCCGTCGAGCTGCCCGGTGAAGTCCTCCTCGAGGAGCCGCGAACCGAGAATGGTGCCGCCGCCGATCCCGAAGCCGATTCTCGGGCGCTGGGCGTGGGCGGACGTCGTCGCGGCGACGGCGGTCAGGGCGAGGGCCAGGGC
Organism: uncultured bacterium; assembly: GCA_937889645.1. Taxonomy (GTDB): domain Bacteria; phylum Gemmatimonadota; class Gemmatimonadetes; order Longimicrobiales; family RSA9; genus CALBZE01. The sequence continues at coordinate 44,905 of CALBZE010000047.1, read as the reverse complement.
GAGGCGGTACCGCATGGGCGCGATCCTTCCGGGCGGGTGCCGGGGGCCGGACGTCTCCCGCGCCCGCCCGCTGCCGGGCGCGGGAGCCGCTGGCGCCCGCCCTCGGGCGGAGGCGCCACTGGAGGTGGGAAGGTGCAAGTTACGAGCCGGGCGCGGGATGCGCCCGGCTCGCTCGAGTGGTTACAGCACGAACTCCAGGACGAGGAACCCGCCGATCAGCAGCGCCAGGAAGAGCCAGACCAGGCGGTCGAAGTAGCGGTCGATGAACCCCTGGATCCCCGGACCGAAGAAGTAGATCAGCCCGGCGAGCAGGAAGAAGCGCAGGCTACGGCTGATGACGCTCGCCACGACGAAGACCGGGAACGAGATGCCGAACACGCCCGACGAGAGGGTGAAGACCTTGTAGGGGATCGGCGTGAAACCGGCGATGAAGACCGCCCAGAAATCCCAGCGTTCATAGAGGGCGCGGACGGATTCGAACGCCTCCGGCGTGACGCCGGGGACGTAGGCGAAGAAGAAGTCGTCGATCGCGGCCCAGATGCCCCAGCCCATCGCGTACCCCGCCGCGCCGCCTGCGACGGAGGCCAGCGAGCAGATCGTCGCGAAATAGAGCGCGCGCTTGGGCGCGCCGAGCGCGAGCGCCACGAGGAGCGGGTCCGGCGGGATCGGGAAGAACGACGACTCCGCGAACGCGAGCACGCCGAGGGCCGTCGGCCCGTGGCGTGTCTCCGCCCACGAGAGGACCCAATCGTAGAGGCGCCGGAACACGCTCGGCCGCTTGCCGCCCTCCGCCACCGCGTCGCCCACCTTGTTGTCGACCCCGCTCACTTCCCCTCCGTCCATCCGAATCGTCCGATCAGCGGCACGAACGTGCACCGCGTGACTTCTTCCGTCTCGACACCGTCCTTCGTGCGGCGATAGAGGACGAGTTTCTGCTCCGCCCGGTCTCCGACCGGGATCAGCATGCGGCCGCCGGGTGCGAGCTGCTCGATCAGCGCGGACGGGACCGCCGGCGCGCCCGCGGCGACGAGGATCGCGTCGTAGGGCGCGTAGCGCGACCAGCCGATCGTCCCGTCGCCGACCAGGAGCGCTACGTTACGGATGCGGAGCCGGTCCAACGCGTCGCGTGCCCGCACGGACAGCTCGCGGATCCGCTCGACGGAGTAGACGTGCCCGGCCAACTGCGCCAGGAGCGCCGTCTGGTAACCGCTCCCGGTCCCGATCTCCAGGACGCGGTCCTTCGACGTGAGGCGCAGCGTCTGGAGGTAGAGCGCCTGGAGCGACGGCTGAGACGCCGTCTGGCCGTACCCGATCGGCAGCGGCGCGTCCTCGTAGGCGCGATGGTGCACGGCTTCGGGGAGGAAGAGGTGGCGCGGCACCTGGTCGAAGGCGCGCAGCACCTCCAGATCGTCGATCCCCTTCTCCCGGATCGTGCCGATCAGGTCGCGTCGGAGCCGTTCGTAGCGCAGGTCGTTCAGAGCTTCAGGTCCCACTTCCCGATCTCCTCGAGAAGCCGGTAGTTGGTCAGGTCCAGGTGCAGCGGCGTGATCGAGATGCACCCGGAGCGGATGGCCCGGAAGTCCGACGTCGGCCCGCCCCACCAGCGGCTCTCGCCGCCGCCGATCCAGAAGTACTCCTTCCCGCTCGGGTCCCGCGCCCGCGTGAGCGAATCGACGTAGGCGCGGCGCCCGAGCGTCGTGATCCGCACGCCCTGGACCTCATCCGGCGGGACCGGCGGAAGGTTGACGTTCAGGAGGGTCTCTGCCGGGAAATCGTCGCGGCCGACGAGCTGCTCCAGCAGTGCTGCCAGAACATCCGTCCACGCCGCGATCTCCTCGGGGTCCCGGCCGGCGTACGAAAACGCGATCGCGGGAATCCCCAGCATCGTCGCCTCCATCGCCGCGGCCACGGTACCGGAGTAGAGGACGTCGTCGCCCAGATTCGCGCCGTGGTTGACGCCCGAAAGGACCACGTCCGGCCGCTCCGGGAGCAGCTCGCCGATCGCGAGCATCACGCAGTCCGTCGGCGTACCCGAAACCATGAAGGCGCCGCTCTCCGAACGATTCACACGCAGCGGGAAATGCAGCGTGAGCGAATGGCTCGCCGCGCTCTGCTCCCGGTCCGGCGCCACGACCTGCACCTCGCCGATGCGCGACGCGGCGTTCGCCAGCGTCTTGATCCCGAGCGCCATGTAGCCGTCGTCGTTGGTGACGAGGATCCTCATGACGCTTCGGTGGCAGGCTCGGGAGTCAGGATCTCGAGCAGCTCCTTCAGCTCGGCGTGCAGGAGCGTCGCCATCTCCCGGTCGAGCGCCCGGCCCGCCGCCGTCGCCAGCTCGCCCTCGCGGCGGAGCTGCTCGAGCTTCCGCTTGGCCCCCTGGATCGTGTACCCCTCGGTGTAGAGCAGCTCCTTCACCAGGAGGATCAGCTCGACCTCCTTGCGGAGATAGACCCGGTTCCCGGCCCGGTTCTTCGACGGGTTCAGCACCGGGAACTGGGATTCCCAGTACCGGAGCACGTGCGGCTTGAGCCCCGTCAGGTCGCACACCTCGCCGATGGAGTAGTATTCCTTGCGGACGATCGGCTGGTCGCTCATCGCCACATCTCGGCTTTGGGTTCCCGCATCATCAGGTTGCTGACCGCCTCGCGCGGGTGGCGCCCTTCGAAGAGGACCGCGTGGACCTCGGCCAGGATCGGCATCTCGACGCCTTCCCGTTGCGCCAGGGCGTGGGCGGCCTGCGTGGTCGCCACGCCCTCTGCAACCATCTTCATCTCGGCCAGGATCTCGTCGAGCGAGTGGCCCTGCCCGAGCAGCATCCCCACCCTGCGGTTCCGGCTGAGCGCGCCGGTGCACGTCAGGACCAGGTCGCCGATCCCCGCCAGCCCGGCGAAGGTGAGCGGCTTCGCGCCGAGCGCGATCCCGAGGCGCACCATCTCCGCCACGCCGCGCGTGATCAGCGCGGCCATGGTGTTGTGGCCGTAGCCGAGCCCGGCGACCATCCCGGCCGCGAGCGCGATGACGTTCTTCAGCGCGCCGCCCAGCTCGACGCCGCGTACGTCGTCCGTCGTGTAGACCCGGAAGTAGTCGGTCTGGAACAGCTCCTGTGCCCGGCGGGCGACGGCCTCGTTCTCCGCCGCCACGGTGACCGCCGTGGGCTGCTCCTGCGCCACCTCGAGCGCGAAGCTCGGCCCGGAGAGGAAACACGTGCGGCCGGCGGCGTTCGGGATCGTCTCGGCGAGGACTTCGGCCATCGTCTTGAGCGACGTCGTCTCGATCCCCTTCGACGCGCTCACGACCAGCGCGTCGTCCGCCAGCGACGGGGCCGCCTGGCTCATCACGCGGCGCACGTGCTGCGACGGACTCACGACCACGACGACGCCCCGCTCCGAGACCGCCGACGCGAGGTCGCTCGTCGCGCGGAGGCGCGCGTCAAGCGCGATCCCCGGCAGGAACACCGGGTTCTCGCGACGCTCCTCGACCGCCGCCGCGACCTCGGGCTCGTACGCCCAGAGCGTGACCGGGTATCCTTTCTTGGCCAGCAGATTCGCCAGTGTGGTCCCCCAGCTCCCAGCGCCGATGACGGCGATCTTCTCCATCAACGCCCCTCCTTCGCGCCGCTCCGGCCGAACCGATGCTCCTCGCCCTTCAACAGGCGCTTGATGTTGGAACGATGCGCGTAGATGACGAACGCGGCCAACCCCACCGAGACCCAGAAGACGTCGGTCGTCCCACGGAGCGCGTAGACCGTGAGCGGCAGCGTGAGCGCCGCCACGATCGAGGCGAGGGAGACGATCCGGGTCGTGAAGACGATGGCGAGCCAGATCGCGAGGCCGACGCCGACCGCCGCCGGCGCGAGCGCGAGGAACACGCCCGTGCTGGTCGCGACGCCCTTCCCTCCCCTGAACCCGACGAACACGCTGTAGACGTGGCCGACGATGGCCGCAATGCCGTAGGCGTACGCCCAGACCGGCGCGGCGGCGTCCAGCGTCGGGAACAGGTACGTCGGCAGCCAGCCCTTGAAGACGTCGAAGATCAGCACCGGGAGCGCGAGGCGCCAACCCAGTACGCGAAACGTGTTGGTCGCGCCCAGGTTGCCGCTGCCGTGCTCGCGCAGGTCGATCCCGCGCGATACGCGCCCGACGATGTAGCTCGTCGGGACGGCACCGAGCAGGTAGCTGGCCACGAGGAGCAGCGCCTGTGTCACACTTCGTCCTCCCTTCTCCCCTTGTACCGGATGCGCAGGGGCGAGCCGATGAAGCCCCAGCGCTCCCGGAAGGCGTTGTGAAGGTAGCGCGTGTAATGCTCCGCGATCCCTTTCGGGAAGTTCGTGAACAGCACGAAGGTCGGCGGCGCAGTCTCGGCCTGTGTCGCGTAGAAGATCTTCACGTGCTGCCCGCGGAACTGCGGCGGCGGGCGCCGTTCGACCAGCTCCCGCACGAATTCGTTGACCTCGTGCGTCGATATGCGACGCGAGCGCTCGGCCGCGACCTCGAGCACGAGGTCGAGCGCGCGATGCACCCGCTGCCCCGTGAGCGCCGAGGTGAAGATGATCGGGACCCACCGCAGCGAGGGCGCGCGCTCGCGCAGGTACCGCTCGTACGCCACGGCCGTCTTGTCGTCCTTCTCGACCAGGTCCCATTTGTTCGCGACGACGATCAGGCCGCAACCCGCGTCCCACGCCTTCTCGGCGATCTTCAGGTCCTGGACGTGGACCTCCTCGCTCGAGTCGATGACGAGCAGGCACACGTCCGCACGCTGGATCGCACGCTCGGTACGCAGCGCGCTGTAGTACTCCAGCCGTTCGTCGATCCGGGATTGGCGCCGGAGTCCGGCCGTGTCGATGAAGACGAGCGTTCGGCCGTGGTAGCGCAGCGGCGTGTCGACGCTGTCGCGCGTCGTCCCCGCCACGTCCGTCACCACCATACGCTCCTCGCCCAGCAACCGATTGATGAAGCTCGACTTGCCGACGTTGGGCTTGCCGATGACGGCGACGTAGAGCGCGTCATCCTTGGGCGCCTCCTCCGGTGCTTCGGGGAGGTGTGCGACGATGGCGTCGAGGACGTCGCCCGAGCCGCGGCCCGAGATCGCGCTCACCGGGAGCGGTTCGCCCAGCCCGAGCGACCAGAAATCGTGGTGCCCGAGATCTTGCGGCAAGCGGTCGAGCTTGTTGACCACCAGCACGACCGGCCGGTTCGAGCGCCTCAGGATCTCCGCGATCCGGTAGTCGACCGGGTGCGGGCCCGCCTTGCCGTCGACCACGAAGACCAGGACGTCCGACTCGTCGATCGCGGCCATGACCTGGCGCCGCACGGCCGCGGCCATCGGCTCGTCCGTCTCCGTCTCGAGCCCGCCCGTGTCCACGATGTAGAAGTGGCGGCCAGCCCACTCCGCCTCCGCGAAGTGGCGGTCCCGCGTCACGCCCGGGACGTCTTCCACGATCGCCTCGCGGCGGCCCAGCACCCGGTTGAAGAACGTGGACTTCCCCACGTTCGGCCGGCCGACCACCGTCACCACGGGAAGAGATCGCTTCACTGCGACGTCAGGGTGGAGATGAGTTCGTACCCGGCCCTCACCCGCGCCGGTGCGACCCGCGTCTCGAATTCGGCAAAGGTGAGGTCGTCGATGAAGATGGCGTCGTCGTTGAGCGACTCGGCCGGGAGCAGGACGAGATCGAACGGGCCCGCGTTCTGGACCGCCCGCAGCATGTCGCGCCCCGGGAGCAGCCCGGCCGTGTTGACCGTCGGGCCGAACAGCGTGTTCTCGACGCCGAGCACGGTGACCCGCGCGCCGCTCGCCTCGCCCAGCGGCCCCCGAAGATCTTCGAAGATGGGCGCCATGCGCGTCCCAGTCACGATCGCCACGTGCTGCCCGCTCAGGTCGGGCACCTCGTCGAGCCCGGCCGCGAAGTCGTCCAGCAGCCGTCGCACCGAGCCGACGCCGTTCTCCGTCAGCGGCCAGTCGTCGTAATAGGCCGTATCCGGGATGGGCTGGCCCGCAATGAAGAACATCTCGTCGCCGGCGTAGGCCCAGCCGGTTCCGCGCTCGGCCAACGCCCGCGCGCGGGCCCGGTCGACCTGCGCGATCGCCGCCGCGGCCTCCTCCGGCGTCAGCAGCCGGACCGGCTTGCCCACGTTGTACTGCGTCAGCCCCACCGGAACGACCGAGATGCTCAGGATCCCGGGGCCGAGCGCCCACAGGTCCTCGATCGTGCGGTCCAGGTGCGCGCCGTCGTTCCACTCCGGGCAGAGCACGACCTGCGTGTGCACCTCGATCCCGGCGTCCGTGAGCCGGCGCAGCTGGTCGACGATGTCGCCGCCGCGCGGCACGCCCAGGAGCCGCATCCGTACCTCCGGCTCCGTCGCATGCACGCTGACGTACAGCGGCGAGAGACGCTGATCGATCAATCGCTGGAACCCTCTCGGCCCCAGGTTCGTCAGCGTGACGTAGCTGCCGTACGTGAAGGAGAGGCGGAAGTCGTCGTCGCGCAGGTAGAGCGTCCGCCTCACGCCCGCAGGGTTGCCGTCGATGAAGCAGAAGACGCACTTGTTCGCGCACTCGCGGACCGCGTCCGGCGCAGGCACCACCCCGAGCGATTCCGAGGGGTCCTTCTCGATCTCGTAGATGGTCCGCTCCCGCCCATCCGGAGACGTGACCTCCATCTCCAGAAGACCGTCGGCCTCGAGGAACCGGAAATCGATCGTGTCCCGCACCGGCTCGCCGTTGATCCGGACGATCCGGCTCCCGATCTGCAGTTCCAGCTCCTCGGCGATGCTGCCGGGCAGGATTTGCGCGACTCGGACCATGCCCCCTTGCGCATCGGGGCGGCTTGCCGGCCGCCCCGAATCGTGGTCGAAAGTGACGAAAATCAAAGATAACCACGCGCCGCACGCCCTTCAAGCGTACGCAACGCCCGCGGCCACGCGCCGGCCAAAGCGAACAGGGGCGTCCCCAACCGGAGACGCCCCTGTGACCGTCAACGCCGCGGGCCGGCCGCTCCCGGCCGACGCCGCCAATGCCTTACTGAACCCGCTCGTAGCTCCAGCCCGCCAGCTCCCCGCTGATCCGGACCGTGCCGCGGAAGTCGGCCATCGCGTTCGCCGCAGGCGCCGTGACGGTCACCTCCTGACTGCCGATCACCTTCCCGCTCGTGTCGAGCATTCTGAACATGATCCGGATCGGCGAGCCCTGAGCGACCTTCAGGTTCGTGATCTTGCCGCTCACCGTCACGGTGGTGCTCCCGGGCACGATGTTGACCTCCGTCATCTCGACCTCGGCCGCCTCGTGACGGTTCAGCGCGTTCTGGATCTTCGTCCGGTACTGCTCCTTGGCCGCGTTGTTCGTGCTCAGGTCGATCAGCGCCTGGTAGGCGCGCGCCATGTAGGCGAGGATGTTGCGGTTGAGCGGATCGAATTCGACCACCTTCTCGGTCGAAGCGGCCAGTTCCTCGTAGATGCTGGTCAGCTCCCGCCCGAGCTCCTGCGCCTGGGCGCCCGACGCCGCCTTCCGCCGGCCATCCACCTCGTCGGCGACCATGTACAGCGCCTGCACCAGGTTGTAGTGCGCATCCCGCGAAACCGGGTTGACACGGATCGACTGCCGGAACGCGTCGGCGGCCCGCTCGAACTGCTTCGCCTCGAACATCGCGACGCCGATCATCAGGTAGTCGTTGTACGACAGATCGTCCCTGGTGATCAGGTCGGCGTACATCGCCTCCGCTTCCTCGTTCTTCCCCTGCCGGGCGAGAGCATCGGCCAGCCCGACGCGCGCGCGCATGTTGGTCGGGTCCCCCGCGAGGATCTCACGGAACAGCGCCTCGGCCTCCGCGTCCCGGCCGGTGGCCGCAAGGAGCTGCGCGAGGTTGGAGACGGCGGCAGCCTCGCTCGAGGCCCACTCCGCCTTGATCGCCTCGTCGACCTCGAACGCCGGCGGCGTGCGCAGGATCTCCAACGCGCCCTTGTAGGCCTCGATCGCCTTGTCGTAGTTCTCGCTGCGCACGTACAGCACGCCGAGCTGGAGGCGGGCCTCCGGGCGACCCTGGTAGATCCTGTCCGCCAGCTCCAGCCAGTGGATCGCGCCCTCCAGGTTGTCCTGGTTCAGTTCCTCGATCGACTTGTTGTAGGCCTGGACCCACGCGTTCTCGCGGTCGCCCACGAGCTCGGTCTTGAACGGCGGATACAGCTCCTCGGCCTTGTCCCAGGCCGCATCCGCGTTCTCGAGATCGCCCAGCGCGGCGTACGCCTGACCCGCGACGTAGTAGCCCTGCGGGTTGGTCGAGTCGTACTGGATCGCCTGCTTGGCGTTCTCCAGCGCCATGTTGTAGAACTGCTGCTTCTCTTCCTCCGAGCTCCTCAGCATCGCGAGCGCGAGGTTCTGCTCGGCGTCGCGAGTGAACTTGTTGTCCCTGGGCCGGAAGCCGTCCGCGCTAGGGCCGCCGGCGCCGCCGCCCGATGCGCATGCACCAACGACCGCACCCATGGACAGGGCGAGGATGAGACCGGTGAAGCGGTTCATCCAGGAACCTCCAGTCTGACTGTGAATATGGATTGCGCCCGCTCCCGGACGCAGGGTTCAATCGTGCGACGCGTCGCCGGCCTCGACGGCCAGGCGCACGTCGTATGGGGCCAGATCGAGCGCCTTCGCGGCGCGGATCACGTCCTCGTACTCGGGTTTGACGCGCTCGCGGCCGTCCGGCAGACGCACCCGCTTGCGGCGCACCGTCTGCCCGCGCCACGAGACCGTCTCTTCGATCCGTGGGAGCGCCGGACGCGTGACCTCCCAGTAGCGGGCGCCGATCGTGGTCGTTCCCTCGAACAGTGCGCCGAGGACGCGCTCCAGCGCCGATTCCGGCGCCAGCGCTTCGAAGCGGACCCCGGGCCTCCCCTTCTTCATCCCGAGCGGTGTCACGACGGCGTCGAGCGCGCCCGCCTCCAGCAGCGCCTCCTGCGCCGCGGGCACGTACTCCGGCGGCAGGTCGTCCACATCCGCCTGGACCATATACAGCCGCCCCGCCGCTTCCGCCGGGACTTCGCCCAGGATCACGCGCAGGCAGTTGGGCCGCTTCTCCGGATTCCGGCTCCCCGCCCCGAATCCGCTGCGTCCGACAACGAAATCTGACGGCGCGGCACGGCCTTCGGTCACAACCGACAAGATCGCCGCACCCGTCGGCGTCGTGCACTCGCCCTCGTATCCCGGGTCGCGGATCGGAATCCCCCGGAGCAGCTTCAGCGTCGCCGGCGCGGGGAGCGGGAAGCGACCGTGCGCGATCTCGACCGTCCCGGTCCCGATCGTGACCGGCCGCGTGAAGCACCGCTCGACGCCCAGCGCCTCGATCCCCGCCACCGCGCACAGCACGTCCAGGATCGCGTCGAGAGCGCCCACCTCGTGGAAGTGGACCTTCTCGATCGTCGTCCCATGGACTTCGGCCTCCGCCGCGGCCAGGCGCCGGAACACCTCGGCCGCCTTCGCCTTGACCGTGTCCGGCGCCGCCGCGCGGTCGACGATCTCGAGAACGTGCCGGAGATGCCGGTGCGCGTGTTCGTGCGGCAGGTCGAAACGAACGTGGGCGCAATCGATCCCGCTGCGGTCCACGCGCTCGACGACGACGCCGATCTGTCCGAGCCCCAGCGACGAGACGAACGACTCGAGCCACGCGGGCTCGAGACCGACATCCACCAGGGCGCCGAGGATCATGTCACCGCTGATCCCGGCGAAAGGATCGAAGATCAGCCCGCGCAAGGGGCCTCCAGTTCACGGTTTGCGTGCAACCCGGCCAAATATAGGCGCGGCTTCCGGCCGCGTCAAACCTTGGTTTTCCGCGAAGTCCGGCCCGGCGCGGGCCGAATTCGCGTCAGGCCGCGGAGTCGGGAACGATGGCGGCGTCGAGGAGTTCGAGGACCGGGGCACGACCGAGGACGGCCGCGACCTTGGCGAGCGGCGGGCCGTGCTCGGCGCCGGTCAGAGCGATGCGGAGCGGTTCGAACAACGCACGCCCGCGGGCGCCGACGGCGGCGCCGACCTCGCGGACCGCTGCATCGATCGCGGAGTCGTCCCAGGCCGGGAGCGAGGACAGCCGCTCACGGGCGGCCCGCAGCACGGCCTGGGCGGCCGCATCCTCGCGGAGCGCGTCCCGTCGGGCGGCGCCCGCCGCGTCCAGCGTCGGGACGAACGGATCCAGGTGGTCGTTGATCTCCGAGAAGCACGAAAGGTGCGAGCGGACCGCCTCGACGACGATCGGGAGCGACTCCTGGGAGATCGGGTAGCGCTCCCGGTCGATGAAGGCGTCCACCGCGTTCGCCAGCTCCTCGGTGCTCATCCGTTCGATGTGCTTGAAGGAGAGCCAGCGCAGCTTCTCGGGGTCGAAGACGACGTCGATCGCGCGGATCCGCTCGAGCGAGATCTCCGAGACGAGCCGCTCGCGCACGAGGAACTCGTCGCCCGAGGGGCTCGACCACCCGAGGAGCGAGAGGTAGTTGACGATGGCGTCCGGGTGGTATCCCTCGCGCCGGTAGTCCGCCAGCGCCTTCGCGCCGTGCCGCTTGGAGAGCTTCTGCCGGTCGGGCCCCAGGACCGTCGGCGCGTGGACGAAGACCGGCGGCGTGTAGCCGAGCGCCTGGTAGAGGAGCACCTGCCGGGGTGTGTTCGAGAGGTGGCCGACGCCGCGGATCACGTGCGTGATCTCCATGAGCGCGTCGTCCACGACCACGGCGAAGTTGTAGGTCGGCATCCCGTCCGAGCGGAGGAGGATGAAGTCCCCGACGTCGGCCGCGTCGAAGGCGACGTCGCCGCGGACGACGTCGTGCACGACGATCGTCCCCTCCTCGGGGGTCCGGAACCGGAGCGCCGGCCGCCGCCCCTCGCGCTCGTAACGCGCGATCTCGTCCTTCGTGAGTCGGAGGCACGTCCCGGCGTAGTGCGGCCGCTCGCCCCGCGCGATCGCGGCCTCGCGCGCGGCCTCGATCTCCTCCGGCGTGCAGTAGCACGGGTAGGCGAGCCCCGCGTCGACGAGCTTCTGGGCGTGGTCGCGGTAGATCGCGCCGCGCTCGCTCTGGCGATAAGGCGCGTGGGGCCCCTCACCCGCCGGCCCCTCCACGCCCGGCCCTTCGTCCCACTCCAGCCCGAGCCAGCGCAGGTCCTCCAGGATCCCGGCCTCAGCGCCGGGCACGTTGCGCTCCCGGTCCGTGTCCTCGATCCGGAGAATGAACGCGCCGTCGTGCTTGCGCGCGAAGAGCCAGTTCAGCACCGCCATCCGGGCGTTCCCGACGTGCAGGCTGCCGGTCGGGCTGGGGGCGAAGCGGGTGCGTACCACGGTCTATCGGTTGAGGTGTTCGATCAGCCTTCGGGCCAGCGTCTCCGAGAAGCCCGGCACCTTCGCGATCTCCTCGACGGGCGCGGCGCGGATCGCGCGCACGCTCCCGAAGCGCTCGAGCAACGCCTGCTGCCGCGCCGGGCCGATCCCCGGCACGTCCCGCAGCGCGCTCGTCAGCGTCCTGCGGTGCCGCAGCTTCCGGTTGTACCCATGCGCGAACCGGTGCGCCTCGTCGCGGGCTCGCTGCAGCAGCCGCAGTGCAGGACTCGTGCGTGGCAGGCGCAGCGGCGCCGGGCGGCCGACAAGGTAGACCTCCTCCTCGCGCTTCGCCAGGGAACACAGGGCGACGCCGCCCGCGCCCGCAGCCTCGATCGCCGCGGCCGCCGCGCCGAGCTGCCCCTTGCCGCCGTCGATCACCGCCAGGTCCGGGAGTGGCAGCCCTTCTTCGATCCGGCGCCGGAAGTACCGACCCACGACCTCCGCCATCGACCGGAAGTCGTCGTTCCCCCAATCGCCCCGGACCTTGAAGCGGCGGTACTCCGCCTTCTTCGGTTCGCCGTTCTCGAAGACGACGGCGCTCCCGACGACTTCCGTCCCCTGCGTGTGCGAGATGTCGAAGCAGACCAGCATCCGCGGCACGACCTTCAGGTCGAGCGCCTCCTGCAGCGCGTAGACGACGTCGTCCGCGCGCTCGCGCACGGACTCCGTGAGCACCGCCCGCTCCTCGAGGAGGTGCCGCGCGTTCTGGTTGGCCAGCTCGATCAGCCGCAGCTTGTCGCCGCGCTGCGGCACGTGGGTGCGAACCTTCCGCCCGGCGACCTTGCCGATCATCTCCTCGATCAGCCCCAGGTCCGGGAACTCCGTCGGGACCAGGATCTCGCGCGGCAGGTCGTCCAAGCCCTGTTCGCCGCGGCCGAAGTAGAAGCGCGTGACCGCCGTCGAGACGAGCGTCGCCTCCTCCTCTTCCTCCATGTTCTCGAAGAAGGCGACCTCGCGGCCGAGCAGCTTCCCGTCGCGGATCCGAAGCAGAACCGCGCACCCCAGGTCGCCGTCCCGTGCGACGCCGAGCACGTCCTGGTCGCCGCCGCGCACATCCGCCACCCGCTGGCGACGTTCGATCGCGTCCAGCCCGGCCAGCACATCGCGCAGCACCGCCGCGCGCTCGAACTGGAGCGCCTCCACCGCGGCCTGCATCGCCTTCTCGACGCGCTCGCGCACCGGGCCCGTCCGACCGGCGAGGATCTCCAGCACCTCGTCGATCATCTCGCGGTACTCCGCCTCGGACTGCAACCCGACGCACGGCGCCATGCAGCGGCCAATGTGGTAGTCCAGGCACGGCCGCCGCGGCGCCTCGCGCGGGAGGTCGTACCGACAGCTCCGCACCGGGTGCAGCCGCTTGATCACCTCCAGCGCCTGGCGCATCGGGCCCACGTCCGTGTACGGGCCGAAGTACCGCGCGCCGTCGTTCGTCAGGTTCCGCGTCACGAAGACCCGCGGGAACGGCTCCTGGACCGTGACCTTGATGTACGGGTAGCGCTTGTCGTCCCGGAGCTGGATGTTGAAGCGCGGCCGATGCTCCTTGATCAGGTTCGCCTCGAGGAGCAGCGCCTCCGCCTCCGAGCCGACGACGATCGTGTCGACATCCGCGATCCGGCGAACCAGCTCCCGCGTCTTGAGCGAATGGTCCTGCCCTCGAGTGAAGTAGCTCCTCACCCGCGCTCGCAGCGCCTTCGCCTTGCCGATGTAGATGATCTCGCCGTCGGCGTCCTTGAACAGGTAGACGCCCGGCTGCGTCGGCAGGTGCCGCAGCTTGGCTTCGAGTGCGTTCGACTTCATGGATTGCGAGGGATCCGCCGCGCGGGTCCGCGCCCGTTTCGCCCGTCCATCTAGTACCCCCCGGCCGGACGCCGTTCCTCCCGGGATTCAGCGCCCGAGCTGGAGGTAACGCCGCGCCTGCTCCAGCCCGAGCAGGGCGCCGACCAGGCCGAACCCGGCGACGTAGAGCGAAAGCACCGCGGCGGCGGTGGCGATGGGGTGCAGCGGAGGGAGCACCCAGTCCAGGGCGCGTGCGCACCCGGCGGCGATGCCGGCGGCGAGGACGATCTTGAGAAGAGCGCCGCGATACGCGCCGACGGGCCCGATCCTCCCGCGCAGCGCCCGCCTGAGCAGTACCCATTCCACCCATGCCGCGACGGAGCCGCCGAGCACCAGCCCGAGCGCGCCGAGAGGGTACCCCCGGGCCTCGACCTGCTCCAGCGCGAACATGAGGCCCGCGCCGACCGCCACCGCGATCACGACCCGTGCGGTCGCGACCTTTGCCGGCGTGCGTGTGTCGTGGAGAGCGAAGAACGCGGAGGCATAGAGCCTCGTCGTCGCCGAGGCGTACAGGCCGAGCGTGTAACCCGCCAGCACGAGGTGGGTGAGGTACGTGTCGTTCGCGCTGAAATCGCCCGTCTGAAAGAGCGCCGCCACGATCACGTCGCCCAGGATCAGGTACCCGACGACCGAGGGGACGACGTAGAACGCCGTCCGGGTCAGCGCACCGTCGACGCGCCCCCGAAGCGCGTCCTCCGCGCGGGAGCGCTCTCGCGACAGCTCCGGCAGCTCCGCCGCGGCCACGGACATGCCGAAGAGGCTGATCGGCAGCATGTAGAGCGTCTGTGCGTAGCCGAGGAGCGCGATCGCGCCGCCGGAGATGAACGAGGCGAGGAAGTAATCGACGTAGCCGCTCAGCTGGACGACTCCGCGCCCGGCGATCGCCGGACCCGCGTTGCGCAACGTCTCCCGGACCCCTTCGAGCCGCGTCGAGAACGAGACGCGCAGTCGTCGCTCCAGCGCGAACACCCACGGCAACTGCACGGCGAACTGGAGCACCCCGCCGACCAGCGCGCCCCACGCGAGCGCGATCACGAGCCCCGCGGGCGACCGCTTCGCGCCGAACGCCACCAGCGTCGCGATGATGGCCGCGTTCCAAGCCACCGGTGCAACGTAGGAGACGAAGAACCGGCGGTGGCTGTTCAGGATCCCGAGCGCCCACGCCGAGAGCACGAGCACGCCCGCCATCGGGAAGATGATCCGCACGGCGGCGATCGTGAGCTCTTTGCGCTCTCCCTCGAACCCCGGCGTGAAGACCGAGACCAGCACGGGCGCCAGGAGGATGCCGAGCAACGCGAGCCCGCCCGCGAGCGCGACGATGAGGCCGAGCACCGCGCCCGCGACCCGACCGGCCTCCTCCTCCCGCCCCTTTTCCAGCAGCTCGGCGTATACGGGGATGAACGACGCGCTCAGCGTCCCCTCGCCCAGGAGGTTCTGGAGGAGGTTCGGCATCCTGAGCGCCGCGCGGACCACGTCCGAATAGATCGAAACGCCGAGGTAGTGAGCGATCGCTCTCTCCCGGACGAGGCCGGCGATCCTGCTCAACAAGATGCCCGCTGCCACCCAACGGGCGGAGCGGGCGGAGGCAGGGGACGGTGCCACGTCAGTCGTTCGGCTCACCGGGGCCGATGGCGCCGCCCGCCGCGGGCTTCTTCTCGAGGAGGCGGTGCAGGAACTCCGCCTGCTCCTCGAGCCGCTGGACCTCCCGGCTCAGCCGCTCGACCTCGCCCTCGAGCGCGGCCAGGCGATCGTCCATCGCACCGCCTTCCACGCGGCCGCGTTCCAGACGCGACGCCAACGCCCGGCCCAGCTGCGAGTCCAGGATCACCGCGATCAGCGGGATCAGCAACGCCAGAATGATGATGAATCCCAACATGGCGTCTGTAAGCTACTTCGTCGATGGCGGGCGCTCAAGCGTCGCCGGCGCGGTCACCCCATGGAAACGGCGGCCGTGTCCAGCTCGACCTCCATCCGGTCCGCCACGGCGTCGAGCAGCTCCGAGCCATAGCGAACCAGGAACTGGTACACGTTCAGGACCCGCTCCTGCGGCGCGCCGTCCGGGTACAGGTTCGCCCGCGCCTTCTCCAGCTGGTCGAGCCCCAGCTCGTTCTGCTGCTTCATGTGGTGGACGATCTTCTTCTCCACCTCCGCGAGCTGCATGTGTCCGGCGTTACGAGCCTTCTCCAGCGGCCCCTTGAGCGTCGGGTCGATCCCTTGCGTCGCGCGGACCAGTCGATCGTACCCCTCGGCGAGCTGGCGACGCAGCGCCGCAATCGCTTCCGTGACCTCCGCGGGCAGCTCGGCGCGGACGACGCGGCCCGCCAGCTCGTGGATCGGCTGCCGGAAGTCGTCGACCTCGACGCCGAACTTGTCGAGTACCTTGCGTACCTTCGGTTCGATCAGCGTGACCGAGAAGCGCGGGAACACCACCGGCATCCCGATCCCGTGCGCGTCGAAGAGCGGGCCGATCTGCCCGAAATAGCTCAGCTCGCCGGGGCCGGCCACGTAGCAAACCGTCGGCAACACCGCGCTCTCGACCACCGGCCGCAGGGCGACGTTCGCCGAGAAGCGCTCCGGCGACTCCGCCAGGAGCGCCAGCAGTTCGTCCCGCCCGAAGCGGCGCCCGCTCCCGCGGAGGATGAATCCGCCGTCGTCGCGATACAGCCGCTCTCGCCCCGCTTCGTCCTCATAGCACACGTTCGTGGCGCCCTCGAGCACCGGGACCTGCGCGTGGTAGCCGACGGCCTCCAGCTCCGCCGTCCGACGCGCGAGCAGCGCCTCGTGCTCGGCTGACGCATCGAGTTCCCGCGCCATGAGGTCCGACGCCGCCTTCTTGAGGTCCGGGCTACCGCCGTCGACGAACCCCATCCCGAACGGCGCCAGCAGCCCCGTCAGCACCTCGCCGAACGCGCCGGCGACGCTCTTCCCCGGCCGGTAGCATTCGCGGAGGAAGTCGAGCAGCGCGCCCGCAAATTCCGTCGTGGGCAGATGTTGCGTGAATTCATTTAAGGCGACTTCGACCTCCACGCCGAGAAGCCGGTTGCGCATCGACGCCGGCGGCGCATCCGCCGGTGCATCGAGCGTGATCCGATGCAGGTTGTTCGCGCGGTCGAGGACGAAGGTGTGGTTCGCTTCGGCCCAATCGTGGTCGTCCGACGCGATCCAATAGACCGGCAGCACCGGGCGGCCGAGGGCGCGCTCCAACGCTTCGGCCAGCCGCACGGCGGCGAGGGCTTTGTAGATGGTGTAGAGCGGACCCGTGAAGAGTCCGGGCTGCTGCCCCGTCGTGACGATGAGGCCGTTCCCCGCGCGAACCTCCTCGAGGCGGGCCGCCGCTGCCGCGGACGGCGCGTGGATCAGGGCGGCCGCCCTTCGACGCGCTTCGGGATCGAAGCGACGGTCGACCTCCTCGGCTTTGGCCCGGTACGACTCCACGTCCCGGGGCGCGCCGGCGTAGAACGCAAGCGCCTCGGGCCGGCCGTCTTGGTAGTCCTTTACGATGCGGGGACCGGAGATTCCACGGACGAGGATCTCGAGATTCAGAACACCCCTCCCGGTCGCGGCGCGGGCTGCGCCGAAATCATTCGTCGGCCTTGTGATACGGCTCGCCTCTCAGGATCGTCCCGGCTCTGTAGAGCTGCTCGAGGAGGACGAGACGAGCGAGGTCGTGCGGAAGGGTGAGCGACGACAACGAGAGTCGCAGGTTGGCGCGAGCGATCACCCCATCGTCGATGCCGAGCGCGCCGCCGATCAGGAACGCCACTCCCGGCCGCGCCGATACGGCGAGGGACTCGAGGTGACGCGCGAGGCGGGTCGAGCTCCACGCCACGCCTTCGCGCGTGAGGGCGACGACCTCGAACCCGGGAGGCACCTGCTCGACCAATCGCCGCGACTCGGCCTCCCTGACCTGCGCATCCGTCCTGCCCTTCCCTGCCTTTTCCGCCTTGACTTCGACGGTCGTGAGGCTCCAGTACCGGGCGGCCCGCCGCTCGTATTCGCCGATCGCGTCGGCGAAAAGGCGGTCGGGCCGGCCAATGCAGGTGATCTGGAGCCTCACGCCGCCGGAGGGCTCACGCGTACACGCCGCGCAGCTTGTGCACGGAGGCGACCCGGTCGATCGCCACCATGTAAGCGGCCGTACGCATGTTCACGTTGTGCTGCCGAGCGTAGCTCAGCACGTTGTGGAACGACCGGACCATGATCTCCTGCAGCCGCTGGTTGACCACGTCCTCGCTCCAGTAGTACCCCTCGCGGTTCTGGACCCACTCGAAGTAGCTCACCGTGACGCCGCCGGCGTTGGCGAGGATGTCGGGCACGACGAAGATCCCCTTGTCCTCGAGGATTGCGTCCGCCGCGGCCGTCGTCGGGCCGTTCGCGCCCTCCACGATGACCTTAGCCTTGACGTTCCCCGCGTTGCGGCTCGTGATCACGTTCTCGAGCGCCGCTGGGACGAGCAGGTCCACGTCCAGCTCGAGGAGCTGCTCGTTCGTGATCGGATCGCCGTTCGGGAAGCCCTCGATGAACCGGTTCTCCCGGACCCACTTGAGGGCCTCGGCGATGTAGATCCCGTTCGGGTTGTAAACCGCGCCGCTCTTGTCGCCGATCGCGACGACGGTGAGACCCTCCTTCTCCATGAGCGATGCGGCCACGGATCCGACATTGCCGAATCCCTGAACGGCCACCTTGGTTCCGCTGAGCGGCATCCCGAGTACGCGCAAGGCCTCCTTGGCCACGATCGTGACGCCGCGGCCCGTCGCCTCGCGGCGGCCGAGCGATCCGCCGATCGAAACCGGCTTCCCCGTCACCACCGCCGTCACCGTATGGCGCTTGTGCATGGAGTACGTGTCCATGATCCACGCCATGACCTGCTCGTTGGTGTTGACGTCCGGCGCCGGAACGTCCGAATCGGGGCCCAGGATCTCGAGGATCGACGACGTGTAGCGGCGCGTCAGTCGCTCCAACTCCCCCATGGACATGCGCGACGGATCGCAGATCACGCCGCCCTTCGCACCGCCGAACGGAACATCGACGACCGCGCACTTCCATGCCATCCAGGCCGCCAGCGCGGTGACCTCGTCCAGGTTGACGCCGGGATCGAACCGGATTCCGCCCTTCGCGGGGCCGCGAGACGTGTTGTAATGGACGCGGATTCCGGTGAAGACCTCGATCTCGCCGTTGTCCATGACGACGGGGATCGACGTGATGATCTGCTTCTCGGGGTGTCGGAGGATGCGATAGATCCCGGGGTCGAGATCAAGCAGCTCGGCGGCCCTGTCGAAGCGCTCCATCATCGCTTCGAAGGGATTTTCCTCGTTCAGTGGAGGGTTCGTGTCCAGCTTCGGACTGATCATCTGTGCGCCGCTCATCGGCTCTGGGCCTCCTGAATGTCCCCCACGCACCGCCTCGTGTCGTTGGGGGGAAGTACCGATCCGTACCCGAACGGGTGTCCCACCCGACTGTGGCACCCGCGGCTCTCCGGCCACCGCCGCGCGCAAGAGGTGACGAGGAGAGTGGTTTCGACGATTTCAGCACCCCGGAACACCCGCTCCGGTGGTGCAGGCGCGCGTGGTCTCAGTCACCCATGAACACTGCGCTCCCCGGCGGTCGGTCGGGGAGCGCGCTGGATGCTAGATCATTATCGTTCTCCCCGCCAGTACCCCCGCCGATCATCGTGCTGACGCACGCTCGCGACTTCGAGTCACCAAATCGTCCAGGTGCCGCTCGATCGCTGCCTCGCCACCCTCGACCGCGACTCCCTGGTCCAGGATCCAGAGGTCCAGCTCCGGCGCGAGAGGCGCCAGCTTCACCGCGTCCTTGGCCGTGGTCACGACCGGCCGCCCCGCCGCGCCCTCCAGGATCCGCCTCGCGTCGCGGGCGTCGTAGGCGTGGTGGTCGCGGAAGATCACCACGTCCGCGACGTTCGCGCCGGCCGCGACGGCGTTCGCCACGAATTCCCGTGGACGCGCGATCCCCGCGACCGCGACGACCTCGCCGGCGGGTGCCCCGGCCGCGGCCGACGCGGCGGCCTCCGGCCGGTCGGACCCGCTCGCCGCCGCCATGCCTGGCAGATCGGGTGCCGTTGCGCCGCGACTCCCACCCGCGTCCGGCTGGCCGAGATCCCGCGCCGGACGCCACCCCGCCGGGTAGAGGTGCACCTGCGCGATCGCCACACCCGGCGCCCACCGCCCGATAGTATCGGCAATCTCGGCCGCGGACTCGCGTGGCGCCGTGCGTCGCGTCACCACAACGATGTCGGCGCGCCGCAGCGCCGCCGGCCCCTCCCGCCACGGGCCGCGCGGAAGCAGCTTCGGTCGGGGCGTCCAGTCCTCCGCCGCGACCAGCACCACGTCCAGGTCGCGGGCCAGCCGCCGGTGCTGGAAACCGTCGTCCAGGACGACGACGTCGGCCCCGGCCTCGATCGCGCGCGCTCCACCCGCGATCCGGTCACGGTCCACGACCACCGGAACGTCCGGGTACCACAGCCGATGCAGTGCCGGCTCGTCCGCTGCGTACCCACCGTGCAGCACGGCCGGCCGCGCGCCGCGCCGTCGCAACTCCTCGACGACCCACCGCGTGACCGGCGTCTTGCCCGTGCCGCCGACGGCGATGTTCCCGACGCTGACCACCGGGACCCCGAGCCGGTGTTGGCGACGCAGCCCCCGGGAGTACGAAGCGTGATACGCCGTCGAGGCGACGCGATACGCCGCCTCGAACGGGAGCAGCGCCGCCATCAGGACCGCCCCCGCAACCCCCGCCTCGCCGCGCCAGATCCGCTCGACCCGGGTCGCGGCAACGGGCGTCGCGCCGGGCGCGTCCCGCTCAACCATGCGCCGCGCCATCCACCACGTCCATGAGCCGGTTCAGCTCCGCCTCCAGGAGACGCCCGATCGCCTCGACCTCGGCCGGCTCCGCGTCGCGCGGCACCTCGAACGGCGATCCGTACGCTACACGTATGCGAGCGAACGGTTTCGGGACCAGGAACCGATCCCAGCTCTCGAACCACCAAGCCCGGTCCGCTCCCGCGGCCACCGGAACGAGCGGCAGACCGGTCGCCCGCGCAGCGGCCAGGACACCGGGCTTGAGCTTCTGCCTCGGGCCCCGGGGGCCGTCGGGCGTGACCGCGATCGTCCGCCCCGATCGCGCCAGCCTCACGATCTCGCGCAGCGCCGGGACGCCGCCCCGGCTGCTCGAGCCCCGCACGGCGTCGTAACCCCAGCGCCGGAGCACCCGGGCGATGTATTCGCCATCCTCGGAGCGGCTGATCAGCCCGACCATCCCGCGACCCCGGTGATAGTAGCCGGCCGGGAGCAGCCGGCCGTGCCAGATGACCATGAGGCACGGCGTGCCCCGGTCGCGGAGCGGCGCGTAGTTCTCTTCTCCGAGGACCTCGAACGTCGCCGTTCGGAACAACGCGTCCAGGATCCACCCGCCGACCCGCCCCGCCGCCCTGAAGCGCAGACCGTCCCTCATGTCGGGGCCTCGAGCAACTCCTCGGCGAGCTCGACCACCCGCGCGGCCGCGCCCGGCGGCCGGCCGTCCGTCGGCGCCAGCGCGGCCCTGACCCGCTCCAGCCCGGCGACCACCGAATCACGCTTGGGGCTGCCGGGATCCAGGAGCGGATCCAGCGCGGCCGCGAGCGCATCCGGAGTCGCTGCATCCTGCACGAATTCGGGTACGAGCCGCTCGCCGGCCACCAGATTGACGAGGCCGATGTGGTCGACGCGCACCAGTCGCCGCGCGAGTGCGTACGTGAGCCCGCTCGTGCGGTACGCTATGACCATCGGAGTCCCCGCGAGCGCCGCCTCGAGCGTCGTCGTCCCCGACTTCACCAGCGCCGCCGCCGCGTGCATCAGGAGCGCACGCGAGCGCTCGGTCCGGGGAAACGGCGCGCCGTCGTACGCCCGGTCCCCCACGGCGCCGGACGTGGCGATCACCGGCTGCACGTCCGGATGCCGTCGCCGCACCAGCTCGGCCGCCTCCACGAAGATCTCGAGATGGCGCGCGACCTCCTGTGCGCGGGAGCCCGGGAAGAGCGCGAGGAGGGGACGTTCCGGGTCCAGCCCGTGGGCCGCGCAGAACTCTTCCCGTCTCAGTTCCGCCGGCGCCGCGTCCAGCAGCGGATGCCCCACGAAGCGCACGTGCGCGCCGGCCTCGCGGAAGATCGCCTCCTCGAACGGCAGCACGACCGCCAGCCGATCCGTCTCCTCCGCCAGGCGACGGATCCGGCTCCGATGCCACGCCCAGACTTGCGGCGCGATGTAGTACAGGACCGGTATACCCGACGCCCGGGCGGCGCCGGCCAGCTTGAGGTTGAAACCAGGATAGTCGATCGGAAGGACGAGATCGGCTCCGCGCGCCGCCATCTCCGCGCGCAGCCGGCGGAACAACTTCAGAAAGTATGGGAGGCGCCCCGCGACTTCCACGAATCCCATGACCGCCAGGTCACGCAGGTCGGCCAGGAGTTCGACGCCCTCTTCGGCCATGCGCGGGCCGCCCAACCCGAACATTCGCGCCGACGGCCAGCGCCGTCTCAGCTCGCGCGCCACCGCCGCTCCGTGGAGGTCGCCCGACGGCTCGCCCGCGGAGAGCAGGATCGTCGGTGTGGACACCGTCAGAACAGTCGGCTCAGATAGTACATCAAGAAGAGCACGAGGATGAGTCCCAGGATCTGCTTCCACAGGCGCGGAGGCCGCGCCAGGTGGCCGGACATCTCCTCTTTACGCTCCCGCCGAACTCGTATGAGCGACATGTTGCTCGATCCGGTCTACGATCTCCAGCGCGACGGCCAGCGCCCGCCGGCCGTCCTGCCCGGACACCGCGACCGGCGCACGTCCGGCCACCGCGTCCACGAAGCTCTCCAACTCGCAACGGAGCGGCTCACGCCCATCGCCCTGGAGCGGGATCCGCTCGATGATCGCGTCCAGCGACGGCGCGGAGAGCGGTACGCCGGGCTCGAAAACCATCCCGGGGCGCAACCGAAGGAACTCGCCGACGCCCGCAGCCAGATCGAGGCTGATGTACCCGGACCGCTGGAAGAATCTGATCTTCCGCTTCCGCTCGACCGAAACGCGGCTCGCCGTCAGGTTCGCCACGCCGCCCCCCTCGAACTCGATCCGGGCGTTCGCGATGTCCGGGCTCGGCGTGAGCACGGGCACGCCCACCGCGGCGATCGAGACCACGCGGCGCGAGGCCAGGCTCAGGACGAGGTCGAGGTCGTGAATCATCAGATCCAGCACCACCGCCACGTCCGTCCCCCGAACGCCGAACGGCGCCAGCCGATGGCTCTCGATGAAGAGCGGCTCGTCCAGGTACGGTTCGCAGGCGCGCAGCGCGCCGTTGAAACGCTCGACGTGCCCGATCTGCACCAGCGCGCCGGACGCGGACGCCGCATCCAGGATCCGGTCCGCCGCCTCGAGCGTCGGGGCGATCGGCTTCTCGACGAGTACGTGCACCCCGCGCTCCAGCGCGGCGCACGCTACGGCCTCGTGCGCCGTCGTCGGGACCGCGACCACGACGGCGTCCACCAGGTCGAGGAGCGAGTCCAGCTCGGAGAACGACGTCGCGCCGAGCGTCGCCGAGACCTCGGCCAGACGCTTCGCGTCCACGTCGTGGATCCCGACCAGCTCCGCGCCGGGTATCTCCCGCAGGATGCGCGCGTGGTGGAACCCCAGGCTCCCCACCCCTACGACGCCGACCCTGACGTTGCCCGCCATCCCCGCCTCAGAGCGTGATGCCCCGCTCGCTCGCCTCGATGAAGGCGAGCATGTGCTCGACCTCCGGGAGCAGCGGCAGCTCCTCCCGCGCCTGCCGCACCGCCTGCGTCACGTTGAGCGAGGATTGGAAGACCAGCCGGTACGCTCTCTTCAGCGCCAGGCGAACCTCTTCGGGGAAGCCGCGGCGCTGGAGGCCGACCGAGTTCAGCCCGTACGTCGCGAGCGGGCTCCCGGCCGCCTTGACGTAGGGTGCGACATCCTTCTGGACGCGCGACGCGCCGCCCACGAACGCGTGGCAACCGATCCGGACGAACTGGTGGATCGCCGTCAGCCCGCCCACGATCGCCCAATCCTCGATCTCCACGTGACCGCCCATGTTCACCGCGTTCGACAGGATCACGTGGTTCCCGATCACGCAGTCGTGCGCCACATGCACGTAGGCCATCAGGAGACAGTCGTCCCCGATCTCCGTCCGGCCGAGCGCGGAGGTCCCGCGGTTCAGCGTCGCGTACTCGCGAACGACCGTCCGGTTGCCGACGATCAGGCGCGTCTCCTCGCCCTGGAACTTCAGGTCCTGCGGATCGGTCCCGAGGACGGCGCCATTGTGGATCCGGCAGTCCGTGCCGATCACCGTGTCGCGCTCGATCAGCACGTGCGGCCCGATGTGCGTACGATCGCCGATCACCACGTTCGGGCCGATCACGGTGTAGGGCCCGACCACGACCTCGGCACCGAGCTCCGCGCTCGGGTCGATCACCGCCGTCGGGTGCACATCGGCCATCGGGTACGCCTTGGTGTTCAACATTCTGGCGCCTCCCTCAGCGGTCCCGGATCCCGGCCATCATCTCGGCTTCCACCGCGACCTGGCCGTCCACGTATCCCACGCCGCGCATCCGGCAGACGTGGCGCCGAAGTTGCAGCATCTCGAGCTCGAAGCGGATCTGGTCGCCGGGCGTGATCGGGCGCCGCCATTTCACGTTGTCGAGAGCCATGAAGTAGATCGTCTTGTTCTCGACGTCCTCGACCGCTTCCATCAGGAGCAGTCCTCCCACCTGCGCCATCGCCTCGATCACCAGCACGCCCGGCATGACTGGGTGCCCCGGGTAATGGCCCTGGAAGAACGGCTCGTTGATCGTGACGTTCTTGATCCCGACGATCCGCTTCCCCGTCTCGAACTCCAGGATCCGGTCGACCAGGAGCATCGGGTAGCGGTGCGGGAGGTACTGCATGATCTTCTCGATGTCGACGATCGGCTGCCCCTGCAGCCGACCCGCGGCGCGGATCGCCCGCGCGAGCGCGACGTTCCCCTCGTGGCTCGGGCGGTCCGCCACCACGTGCGCCACGACCCGCGCGCCCAGGAGCGCGAGATCGCCCACCACGTCGCCGATCTTGTGGCGCACGAACTCGTCCGGGTACCGCAATTCGCCGGACGCGACGCCTTCGTCGTCGAGGACGACGGCGTTCTCGAGCGACGCTCCCAACGCCAGGCCACGGGCACGCAGCGCTTCCGCCTCCTTGACGAAGCCGAACGTCCGTGCGCCGGCGAGCTCGCGATCGAAGACCTCCGGCGCAATGTCGAAGGATGCGAACTGCCGCCCGACCACCGGGTGCGGGAAGTCGATCGTCGCCGAAACCCGGTACGCCGGCGCCGGCGCCGCCACGTACGACGCGCCGGACTTGACTTCCGCCGTCACCGGCTGCTCGAGCGCGATCACCCGCGCATTCTCATCCTGCGCCTCCGTCCCGGCCCGCGCCAGCACGTCGTAGAACGGACGGAAGCTACCGTCGCCGATCGGGATCTCCGGCCCGCTCACGTCGACCCGGAGATTGTCGATCCCGAGCGCGGCGACGGCGGCCAGCAGGTGCTCGACCGTGCGCACCACCGCCTCGCCCGCCGCCAGGCTCGTGCCCCGGTCCGTCGACGATACGTGGTCCAGGTCCGCGGGGATCTCCGGCTCGCCGTCCAGATCCACCCGCCGGAACCGGATCCCGCTCCCCGCCGGCGCCGGCCGGAAGCGCACCCGCGCCGTCGCACCCGTGTGCAGTCCAATCCCCTCGAACTCGGCTTCCGCCGCAAGCGTCTGCTGCCTCGGTGCCGTCATTCTTCCCCAGCCTCTCGACCAAAGAGCGCTCTCTCGAGCGCTCGGATCCGCTTCATCACCTCGGGGAGCCGGAACAGCGCCGCCTGCGCCCGAAGCGCTTCCTTGTGGGGCCGCGCCGGATACCCGCTGTATACCGCACCCGCCGGCACGTCCCCGAACACACCGGCCTGCGCCGCGATCGTCGCGCCGTCCCCGACCGTCACATGCCCCGGGATCCCGACCTGGCCGGCCAGCGTGACCCCCCGGCCGATCGTCGAACTACCCGCGACCCCGACCTGCGCGACGATGATCGAATGCGCCCCGATCCGCACGTTGTGCGCGATGTGGACCAGGTTGTCGATCTTGACGCCGTCCCCGATCTCCGTCTCGCCGATCGAACCGCGGTCGATCGCCGTGTTCGCCCCGATCTCCACGTCCGCGCCGATTCGGCAGCCGCCGACCTGCGGCACCTTCCGATGCGCGCCGTCCGCGAAGACGTAGCCGAAGCCGTCCACGCCCACACGCACGCCCGAATGCAGGATGCTCCGCGCCCCGACGCGCACGCCCGGATAGAGCGTCACGTGGGGATGGAGCACCACATCCTCGGCGACGTCGCAATCCTCGCCCACGACGACGTGTGCGCCGATCCGCGCCCGCGCGCCGATCCGAGCACCGCGGCCGATCACCGCGTACGGCCCCACGGCGACATCCTCGCCGAGCTCGGCCTCCTCGTGGACGATTGCCGTCGGATGGATCCCCGGCTCGACCGGCCGCTCGGGGTACATGCGGCCCAGCACCGCGGCCAGCGCGCGATGGACGTCGCGGACGACGATCCGCACACGCCCATCTCCGACCCGGTCGTCCAGCTCTTCCGTAACCAGGATCGCACCGGCCCGAGACTGCTCAACGTACGCGGCGTACCGCGGATGCGCAAGAAACGACAGCTCCGCAGGTTGCGCACGTTCGAGGGGCGCCACCCCGGACAACTCCGGGTCGGCGCCCCCTCGCACCGTGCCTCCCACCAATGCGGCGATCTCCGATGCCTTCACCGGACCACCACCTCCCTCACACCGGGACTCTCTTATCGTCTCGGGAAAGTGTCTTACCGGGAGGCCGTTGCCCGCAGACGGGCCAGAACCTGATCGGTGAGATCCAGCGACGGGTCGGCCGCGATGATCGCCCCCGACGCGACGTCGAAGATGAATGCGTAGCCGCCCTGTTGCCGGATGTCGTTGATCACCGAATCGATCCGCTCCATGATCGGTCCGACGAGCTCCTGCTGCCGCGCTTGCGCCTCGCGGTCCAGCTCCATGGCGCGCTGCTGCAGCTCGATCTGCTTCTGCCTGATGTTGGCCTCACGCTGCTGCCGCTCCTGCGCGGCGAGCATCCCCTGCTGCTTCTCGTAATCGGCGATCATCCGATCGATCTCCTCCTCGAGCTTCTGCAGCTCGGCCCGGTAGCGCTGCATGTCCTGCTCGAACGCCTGCTGGGCCTCGCGGGTGCCGGGAGCCTCGGCAAGGATCCGCCGCGAGTCGATGAACCCCCACTTTAGGGCGCCCTGCGCCATCGCCGGGGTGACGCCGGCGACCAGCGCCGCGGCGGTGAGGAGAAACACGTGGGTCAAACGCATTGTCCTTTCCCTCTGGTTAGAATCCCTGCCCACCGAACTTGAAATGGAACTCCCAGCCCGGCTTGAACTTGTCGAAGCCGTAGGCGAAATCGAGGCCGAGCGGACCGAACGGCGTCACGAGCATCAGCCCGATCCCCGCGCCCCGGAACAGGCGAGTCGGATCGATCTCACGGAAGTCGCTCCAGACGTTCCCCGCGTCGTAGAAGAGCGACAACGACACCATGTCGTTGAAGCGCACGGCATACTCGGCGCTCAGCTTCAGGAACGCGTCGCCGAAGCGGCGGTCGGCCGGGACCCACCCCGGTTCGTTGTCGCTCTGACGGCGCGGCGCGTAGCCGCCCGGCGTGATCTCCGTCTCGCTGTACCCGCGCAGCGACTCGCCGAACTGGACGCCGCCCATCCAGAACCGCTCGAAGGGGAACAGCGACGCGTCGCCGAAGATGGCGCCGGTCCGCGCCGACAGCCCCAGCGCGAGGCGGATCGGCCGGGTCCCGGGCGCGCCGCCCCCGATCTCTCCCATCGGCACCCACCAGCTCGCCGAGGCCGTGTACTTCTGGAATCCGCCGTCGCCGCCCAGGATCCCGCCGGCGAAGGTCGCTTCGATGTCCTGCCGCGACCCGTTCGTCGGGAAGAGCGGGCTGTTCAGGCGGTTGCGGAGCAGCCCCACCGAGATCGAGCTCTGGAGAGCGTCGGGCAGGCTGAAGAGCGAGCCCTCGACGCCCTCGGCTTCGGTGTACTGCGTCTTCGCCAGGCCGTACCCGAGGTACACGCGGGAGAACCGGCGGTCGAGCGGGAACGGCACGCCGAACCGGATCGAGCCGCCCATCCGCCGCTGCTCGCCCTCTTCGAACGAGACGAACTGGCTGCCGAACGCGTACCTCGTGTTGAAGAGCGAGATCGAGCCGCTCACCCGCGACCCGGCGATCGCCGGATCCGAGTAGCTCGCATCGAAGTTGTTCGTGTAGCGGCCCCACTCCATCCGCAGCCGGCCGGACTTCGCCATCCCGAACAGGTTCGGGTGCTCGTACCCGAAGAAGCCCGTGAGGCCGCTCCAACCGCCGATCGACGTGCCGAAGTTGATCGACCCGGTCTGCTTTTCCTTGACGTTGAAGACGATGTTGACGTCGCCGTTCTCGAGCGGCTCGATGTCCGGCGGCGGCATCGGCGTCTCGAAGAAGCCGAGCCCGGAAATGGCCTGATAGCTCTGAATGAGCGCCTCTTCGTTGTAGACGTCGCCGGGGAAGACGTAGATGCGGTCGCGAATGACCTCTTCGTGCGTGTACGTGTTCCCGCGGACCAGGACCTGGTTGATGAAGGCGGGCTCGCCCTCCTGGATCCTGAGCCCGAGGCGCACGGCGGGCGAACCGTCATCCGTTCGGATTCGCTCGATCTCCGGCTCGACCCGGGCGTACAGGTAGCCCAGGGTCCGGTAGAGCTGCGCGACACGCTCCGAAGCCTCGAAGAACGCCGCGCGATCGAACACCTCGCCCGACGCCCGCTCCTTGGTCCCGCCCAGGCCGATGTGGTTCAGGAGGCCGCCCGTGCGCCGCTCGAAGTACTGGCGAATGTCGTCCGTGGCGAAGCGCCGGTTGCCCCAGACCTCGAACCCGGCAAGCCGATACTGCGGCCCCTCGTCGACCGAGATGATCAGGCGCGCCTTCCCGGTTTCCGGGTCCACGACCAGCGAGTCGCCGGTCACGGCAAAGTCGATGTAGCCGTGGCGTCCGTAGAAGTCCGGGAGGTTCTGACGGAGGTCGCGCCGCAGCTTCTCCTCGTCGTACGTCCCCTTCTGGAACCAGAAGAAGCCCTCGGGCCGGCTCTCCAGGACGCCGCGCAGCTGCTCGTCGGAGAACGCCTCGTTCCCCTCGAACTCGATCTCCGCGATCGCGACCCGCTGCCCTTCCTCCACGTCGAAGATCAACCGGTACTCGCCCGGACGGCCCTCCACCGGCTCCAGGCGATGCTCGACGGAGCGCGCCCGGTACCCCTTGTTCGCGAGCATCTCGCGCACGAGCTGGACGGCCGCGTTGACGCGCGACGGGCGTAGCGGCGCGCCGATCGCCAGACCGGCGGAGTCGCGCACGGTCACGGGGCTCAGGTTCTGGAGCCCGTGGAATTCAATGCTAGCGACGTACGGCTGCTCCTTCACCTCGATGGTGAGCTTCACCCGCCCGGGGTCGCTCCCGTCGGCCGCCACGACCTGAATGTCGTTGAACTGGCCGGTCGCCCAGAGACGACGGATGGCGCGGTTGATCTCCTTCCACGTGACGGAGGCGCCCAGCCGAAGCCCGGACTCCCCGACGATGAAGGAATGATCGAGGCGCTGTTGCCCGCGTACATCGATCGCTTCGATGACGAGGGGCTCGGACGCCTGGCCGCCGGCGACGTCCTGCGCCCGGAGGGGCGTGGCGGGGACGGCCAGGAGGCAAAGGACGAAGGCCGTCGCCGCAGCGGCGGCCCGTTCACGGATCGATCCCATCGGCCCTGATTTGCTTTCGATCTCAGGTCTTGCTCGACGAAGGCACACGGAACTCCAGCCCTTCGCCCTCCGGCCCGACGTCGACCTCGATCTCGTCGCCGGCGGTGAACTCCGCGAGGAGGATCTTCTCCGACAGCGGATCCTCGAGGTACCGCTGGATCGCGCGCCGCAGCGGGCGAGCGCCGAACTTCTCGTCGTAGCCGTGGTTGACGAGGAATTCGATCGCCGCGTCCGTGATCGTGAGCTTGAGGTCCTCCTCGGCCAGACGCTTGTGCGTCTCCTCGAGCATGATGTGGACGATCTGGCCGATCTGCTCCTTGGTCAGCGGGTGGAAGACGATGATGTCGTCCACGCGGTTCAGGAACTCGGGGTTGAACGCCCGCTCGATCTCCGTCTTGACCTTTTCCTGCATCGCCTCGTAGACGCTGTCCGCGCCGCGCGGGTGGAAGCCCAGCATCTTCCCCTTGCTGATGTCCCGCGCACCGAGGTTCGACGTCATGATGATGACGGTGTTCTTGAAGTCGATCACCCGGCCGTAGTTGTCCGTCAGGTGCCCCTCGTCGAGGACCTGCAGCAGAATGTTGAAGACGTCCGGATGCGCCTTCTCGATCTCGTCGAGGAGCACCACCGAATACGGCTTGCGGCGGATCGCCTTGGTCAGCGTCCCGGAATCCTCGTAGCCGACGTATCCCGGAGGCGCGCCGATCAGCCGCGAGACCGAGAACTTCTCCATGTACTCGCTCATGTCGACGCGGACCAGCGCGTCCTTGTCGGCGAAGAGGAACTCCGCGAGGGCGCGGGCGAGTTCCGTCTTCCCGACGCCCGTCGGGCCGCTGAAGATGAAGCTGCCGATCGGGCGCCGCGGATCCTTGAGGCCGGCCCGGCTCCGCCGGATCGCCCGGCTGATCGCCTTGATCGCCTCTTCCTGGCCCACGACCCGCTTGTGCAGCTCCTCCTCCATGTGGACGAGGCGCTCGCTCTCCGCCTCCTTGAGGCGCGTGACCGGGATCCCGGTCCAGCGGCTCACGATGAAGGCGACGTCCTGCTCCGTGATCGTCGGACGGAAGTTGCGACGCTCCTGCTCCCACTCCTCCTGCTTGCGCCGGATCTCGCTCTGGAGCTCGCGCTCGCGGTCGCGCAGCTCGGCCGCGCGCTCGAAGTCCTGGTCGCGGATCGCCTCGTCCTTCTTCGCGGCCAGCTCCTCGAGCTGCGCCTTGAGGTCCGCGACCTCCGGCGGCGGGACCTGCGTCGCGAGGCGCGCACGCGCGCCGGCCTCGTCGATCACGTCGATCGCCTTATCCGGGAGGAACCGGTCCGTGATGTACCGCTCCGACAGCCGCGCGGCCGCTTCCAGCGTCTCGTCCGGGATGATCACCTTGTGGTGATCCTCGTAGTGCTTGCGCAGACCCTTCAGGATCTGGATCGTCTCCTCCACCGTCGGCGGATCCACGATCACCGCCTGGAAGCGCCGCTCCAGCGCGCCGTCCTTCTCGATGTACTTGCGGTACTCGTTCAGCGTCGAGGCGCCGACGCACTGCAACTCGCCGCGCGCGAGCGCCGGCTTCAGCATGTTCGACGCGTCGATCGCGCCCTCGGCCGCGCCCGCGCCGACCAGCGTGTGCAGCTCGTCGATGAAGAGGATGATGTTCTTGTTCTGGGCGATCTCGTTCATGATCGCCTTGAGCCGCTCCTCGAACTGACCGCGGTACTTCGTCCCCGCGATCACCGCGGCCATGTCCAGCGCGAGGACGCGGTGGTCGCGCAGGCTGTCCGGGCACTCGCCCTTCGCGATCAGCTGCGCCAGCCCCTCGACGATCGCCGTCTTGCCGACGCCCGGCTCGCCGATCAGGACCGGGTTGTTCTTCTTGCGCCGGCTCAGGATCTCCATGACGCGCTCGATCTCCTTGCCGCGTCCGATCGTCGGATCCAGCTCGCCCGCGCGGGCGAGTTCGGTCAGGTCACGGCAGAAATGGTCGAGCGCCGGCGTCTTGCTCTTCTTCTCGCCCTTGGGCGCCGAACCGCCGCTGCTCCCGGGGCTCGACGGCGGAGTCGGGTTCACGTCGCTCCCCAACAGCTTCAGCGTCTGGGCACGCGCCTCCTCGAGAGTGACGCCGAGCGAGTTCAGCACCGCGGCGGCGATCCCCTTCTCCTCCCGCAGCAGGCCGAGAAGCAGGTGCTCCGTGCCAACGTACGAGTGGTTCAGCTCCCGGGCCTCCGCCATCGCGTACTCGAGCACCTTCTTCGCCCGCGACGTGTACGGAAGCTCCCCGAGAGCGATCGTGGCCTTCCCTTTCCGGACCGACTCCTCGACCCGCTCGTGGATCTGCTCCAGATCCACGTTCAGGTTCATGAGCACGGCGGCCGCCACGCCTTCCCCTTCCCGGATCAGCCCGAGCAGAATGTGCTCCGTGCCCACGTAGTCGTGCTGGAGTCGGATCGCCTCTTCACGCGCCATCGCGAGCACTTTGCGGACCCGGTCCGTGAAGTTGTAATTCATGGAAGACCTCTTAGCCGGAGACGTCGATGCCTCAGTTCACGCCCCTTCCGCGGCCGAATCCCCATCGCTCGTCGGCACTTCGCCCTCGGCGGCGAGGATGCGGCGGACATAGGCTGCACGATGCAAATCGCTTTCCGTTTCCGTAAGTGTCCGCCCGGCCGCCTGCTCGAGGTGCGCGGACTGCGCATTTATCATGATTTTGTTGAGCGTGTATACACTGAGTCCTGGGAGTAGTTTCATGCTCACGCCCAGCCTCACGCCGCTCAACAGGTTCATCACTTCGTCGAAGGTGAGCGACCTCGCGTACCGCAGCAACCCGTAGGCGCGCCAGATCTTGTCCTCGATCACCGTCGGGGCATCCCGCATGAGTACGGCCCGAGCCTGCATCTCGTGCTGGATGACGCGACTCACGATGTTCTGGAGGTGCTCGATCAGGTCTTCCTCGCTCTTGCCCAGCGTCGTCTGGTTCGAGATCTGGAAGAAATTTCCGACCACCTCCGAGCCCTCGCCGTAGAGCCCGCGGAACGTCAGGCCGACCTGACCGATCCCCTGCAGGACGCGCCCGATCTCCTTCGTCAGGACGAGGCCGGGCAAGTGCACGAAGATCGAAGCCCGGAGCCCCGTCCCAACGTTGGTCGGGCAGCTCGTCAGGTACCCGAACTCGTGGTGGTAAGCGTAGGCCAGGTGCGCGCCCAGCTCCTCGTCGAGCTTGTCCACCAGGTGGAACGCCTCTTCCAGCCGAAGCCCCGACAGCAGCGCCTGGAGCCGGAGGTGGTCCTCTTCGTTCACCATCATCCCGACGCGCTCGTGGGCGTCCATGTACAGAGCGGCGCCGCGCGGGGGCGCGTCTCCGTTCTCTCCGGCCATCTCGCGCGAGATGAGGTGCCGCTCGAGAAGGACTCTCCGGGAAAGCGCGGGGAGGGCGGCCAGGTCCAGCATCGCGCCGCCCTCCAGCGTGGCCGTTCGTGCCACCGCGTCGCGAACCTGTTCGAAGACTTTCTCCGCTTCGTTGCGCCGATGACGCGGGCCGAACGCATGACCCTGGAGGTTACGGGCGAGGCGGACCCGCGTCGACAGGACGATGTCCGCGTGAGGACCGCTCGCTTCGAGCCAACCGAGCCCGAACCCGGGAGGCACGCCCAGATCCACCATCACGACGCCGCCTCCAGCGCGCGGATCTGGTCACGCAGCTCCGCGGCGCGCTCGAAGTCCTCGTTCGCGACCGCCTGATCGAGCTTGCGGCGCAGCCCGCTTAGGCGCTGCAGCCGCTGGGCGTGCGTCGGGTCGGGCGGCAGGTAGACCTTCCCGACGTGCTGCGTGCTTCCATGCAGTCTGCGGAGCAGGCCGCGCAGATGCACCTCGAACGTCACGTAGCAGTGCGGGCAGCCGAGACGCCCGGTCTTCTTGAAGTCTTCCAACCGCAGCCCGCAGAACGCACACGCGCCGACGGCCGCGCCGCCCTCGGCGCCGACGCCCTTCCCCATCTGGGCGAGGAAGTCCGAGAGAGGGAACGTGCCGGCGTTGATCCCCGGCTCCAACCCCTTCTCCTCGGCGCACTTCTCACACAGATGGTACGTGCTCATCCGGTTGTCGACGATCTGTGTGAGGTGGATGACCGCCTCGTTCTCCCCGCAATGGTCGCAGAGCATGGCTACCTACACCGTATGAAAGCTCTGGAGCCTACCTTCCCTGAGCAAGAGAACTCGGTCCGCCCGGTCGGCCAGCTCCCGGTTGTGCGTGGCGATCACGAGGGCCACGCCGTGCTCGTCGCGAATCCGGAAGAACGTATCGTGCAAACGCTCGCTCGTGTGTGCGTCCAGGTTCCCGCTCGGCTCGTCCGCGATGACGACCATTGGATCATTGGCGAGGGCCCGCGCGACCGCAACCCGCTGCTGCTCGCCCCCGCTCAGCTCCCGCGGGAGGTGCTTGATGCGCCCGCTCAGCCCCACCTCGTCCAGGATCGCGCGCGCCCGCTCCTCCGCTTCCCGCTTCGGCCGCCCCGCGATCAGCATCGGCATCATCACGTTCTCCAGCGCCGTGAACTCCTTGAGCAGGTGGTGGAACTGGAAAACGAAGCCGATCCGGTGATTTCGGATCGCCGCGAGCTCTTGATCGGTCAGTTTCGCCAGCGACTGCCCGCCCACGACCACCTCGCCGGAGGTGGGGCGGTCCAACCCGCCCAGGAGGTGCAGCAGCGTCGATTTCCCCGCGCCGCTCGCGCCCACGATCGCCACCGCTTCGCCCGGCGCTACGCGGATCTCTACCCCGTCCAGAACGACGAGTTCGCTCCGGTCTCCGCCCACGTAAACCCGGCGCAGCGCCCGACCTTCGAGGACGGGCCGGGCCGCTTCCGGCGCGGGGATCGCATCGAAGCTCGCCACGCTCGCCTCACTCATGCCGGATCGCCTCCACGGGCTGGAGCCGGGACGCCTGTCGCGCCGGGTGGATCGTCGCCAACAGCGCGATCAGGATGCTGACCGCCACGATCGCCAGCAGGTCGACCCAGTCCAGCGCCACGGGGAGCGTGTCCACGAAATAGACATCCCCAGGCAGCGTGATGAACTCGTAGCGATCCAGCAGCCAGACGAGCGTGAGCCCGCCGGCCGTGCCGAGAATGGTGCCGATCACGCCGATCGCGAGCCCCTGCAGCAGGAAGACGCGCAAGATCCGGGCGTCCGTCAACCCCATGGATTTCAGGATCCCGATCTCCTTGGTCTTGTCTCGCACCACCATGACCAGCGTGCTGACGATGTTGAACGCCGCGACCAGGATGATCAGCGACAGGATCACGAAGAGCGCGAGCTTCTCGAGCTTGAGCGCGGAGAACAGCGTCGCGTTGAGATCGATCCAGGACTGCGTGTAGTACGGGAACCCGAGCACGCCCTCGACGGCCGCCGCGACGTCCTCGGCACGCCACGGATCCGCCACGTTGACCGCGAGCCCGCTCACCGTCGTCGCATCGAGGCCGAGCAGGTCCTGCACGGCCGCCATCGGCGCGTACAGGTTCTGCATGTCGTAATCGTACATCCCGGTCGAAAACGTCCCGGTCACCTCGAACTCCCGGATCGCCGGCTGGAGGTCGCCCAGCGGGCCCGTCTTGATGTTCTCGGCCGAGATCACCGTGACGATGTCCCCGGGGAGCAGGTTCATCTGGTTGGCGAGTTTCTGCCCGATGAGGATGCCGGGGAGCCCGGTCTGCGTCGGGCCGAGCGCGTACTCGCCCGCCCGGATCCGCTCCTGCACGACGGTCAGCGGCTTGCCGTCCGACTCGACGTCGATCCCGTAGAGGAGGCCCGCCTTCGCGTACGAGCCGTTTTCCCGGACCAGCGCCACCTGCGTCATGATGAACGGCTCGGCGGCCACCACGCCCGGTACCTCTCGCACCGGCCCGAGCAGCTTTTCGAAGTGTTCGAGCCGGAACGACTGGCCCGGCTCGAACACGTAGACGTGTGGGTTGTTGCCCAGGATCTTCTGCTGGAGATCCCGCTGGAGCCCCGTCATGACCGCGATCACCGTGATGAGCGCGGTCACGCCCAGCGTGATCCCGCCGATCGCGATCGCCGTGATCAGCGAGAGGAACTGTCCCTTCTTCCGCGACGACAGATAGCGCCGGGCGATGAACCAATCCAGTCTCTTCACGTTTCCGTGGCTCACTCCGGCCGCATGGTCGGGAACAGGATCACATCCCGGATGGACGGCTGATCGGTGAGGAGCATGACCAGCCGATCGATGCCGATCCCGACCCCGCCCGTGGGCGGCATCCCGTACTCCAGGGCGCGAATGTAGTCCTCGTCGTACGTCTGGGCTTCCTCGTCGCCCTGCTCGCGGAGACGGACCTGGGCGAGGAAGCGCTCCTTCTGGTCGATCGGGTCGTTCAGCTCGCTGAACGCGTTGGCGATCTCCCTACCCGCCACGATCAGCTCGAAGCGTTCGACCAGCTCCGGATCTCCCCGCTTCGGTTTGGCCAGCGGCGAGATCTCCCGCGGAAAGTCCGTGATGAATACCGGCTGCTGGAGGTGCGGTTCCACGAGTTCCGAGAACAGCTCGTCGATCAGCTTCGGCCGGCTCATCGTGTCCACGTCCTCGACGGCGAAGGAGCGGACCGCGTCGCGGAGCGCGGCGTCGTCCATCCGACGCACATCCAGGTTGCCGTACTCGCGCAGCGCATCGAAGTACGCCATGCGGCGGTACGGCGGCGCGAACTCGATCGGGACGCCCTGGTACGTGACCGAGGTCGAGCCGCCCGTGACCTCCCGCACCACGGCCAGGAGCAGGGCCTCGACCCGCTCCATCATGTTCTCGTAGTCCGCGTACGCCTCGTAGAACTCCAGCATCGTGAACTCGGGGTTGTGCGTCCGGTCGATCCCCTCGTTCCTGAAGTCCTTGCCGATCTCGTAGACGCGCTCGAGGCCGCCGACGATGAGACGCTTGAGGTACAGCTCGTCCGCGATCCGCAGGTAGAGCGGCATGTCGAGGGCGTTGTGGTGCGTGATGAACGGCCGGGCCGACGCGCCGCCGTATAGCGGCTGCAGGATCGGGGTCTCGACCTCCACGTACCCGAGGTCGTCGAGGAAGCGACGGATCGCCCGCACCAGCTTCGTGCGGGTGAAGAAGACCTCCCGCACGTCCGGGTTCACGGCCAGGTCGGCGTAGCGCTGGCGGTAGCGCTGCTCGACGTCGGCGAAGCCGCTGTACACCCGGCGCTCGCCGGTCTCCGGGTCGACCTCCTCCTTCCCGAACGGCAGGGGACGCAGCGACTTCGCCAGGAGCTGGAACGACCGGACCCGCACGGTGACCTCGCCCATCCGGGTCCGGAAGAGCGTCCCCTCGACGCCGATCCAGTCGCTCGGGTCCAGCAGGTCGAGGAGGCCGTAGGCGTCCTCACCCAACTCGTTCTGCCGGAAATAGATCTGGATCTTGCCGCTGCGGTCCGCCAGGTCCGCGAACGTGCTCTTCCCGTGCCCTCGGAGCGAGGTCAGGCGCCCGGCGATGCGGACGTCCGGGCCGTCGCCGCCGTCCGACAGCGTCCCGGCCTGCTCCGCGACCTCGAACGCTTCCCGGGCAGCGGACGTCGAATGCGTGACGTCGTACGAGTAGGCGAACGGCTCGACGCCGCGGCGTCGCAGCGCTTCCAGCTTCTCGTAACGGGACTCGACGACGTGGCTGCGCCGCTCCCGGACGCTCTCTCCCGCTCCCTCTCCGCCCATTGAGCCTCCTCGACTTCCCTTCCCTTGTCCTCGATCTACGCGACTCGTGCGCCGTATTCCTTCAGGTACGCCTCGATGAACGGGTCCAGATCCCCGTCCATGACGCGCTGCACGTCCGGGATCTTCAGCTCCGTCCTGTGATCCGTCACCATGGTGTACGGCTGGAAGACGTAGGACCGGATCTGGTTCCCCCAGGCGATGTCGGTCTTCTCGGCCTCGACCTTCGCGCGCTCGGCCTGCCGCTTTTCCAGCTCGTGCTGGTACAACGCGGCCTTGAGCATCCGCATCGCCGTGGCCTTGTTCTGGATCTGGCTCCGCTCGTTCTGGCAGGACACGACGATCCCCGTCGGGATGTGCGTGATCCGAACGGCCGAGTCCGTCTTGTTGACGTGCTGGCCGCCCTTGCCGCCGGCGCGGAACGTGTCGATCCGGAGGTCCTTCTCGTTGATCTCGATCTCGATCGTGTCGTCCACCATCGGGTAGACGAACACGCTCGCGAACGACGTGTGCCGGCGCGCCTGCGCGTCGAAGGGCGAGATCCGCACCAGGCGGTGGACCCCCTTCTCCGCCTTCAGGTAGCCGTACGCGTACTGGCCCCGGATCTCCAGCGTGGCGCTCTTGATCCCCGCCTCCTCCCCGTGCTGCAGGTCCAGCAGCACCACCTCGTAGCCGTGGTCCTCCGCCCAGCGGGTGTACATCCGCATGAGCATCTCGGCCCAGTCTTGCGATTCGGTGCCGCCGGCGCCCGGGTGGATCGTGAGCAGCGCGTCGCGGCTGTCGTCCGGCCCGCGCAGCATGTTGCGGAGCTCGAGCCGTTCCACCTCCCGATCCAGCGCCTCGACCTCGGCCTTCCACTCCGCCTCCATCTCCGGATCCGCGTCGATGGCGAGGAGCTCACCGAGCTCGGCCAGTTCTTTCGCCTTCGCGGCCGCCGCGTCCCACGGCTCGACCCAACCCTTCAACTCCTTGACTTCCGCGATCACGCTCCGCGTGGCCGCGCTGTCGTCCCAGAAGCCGGGCTCGGCCATCCGCTGCTCCAGCTCCTGGATGCGACGCCGCTTCGCGGCTACGTCAAAGGTAACCTCCGAGCGACTCGATCCGCTCCTGGCATTCCCGCAGCACGTCGAGGACCTGATTCATTCGGAAACCTCCCTTTTCTAATGCGAGAGGCCGTCCAGTCGGACGGCCCCCGTTGAATTCACGGACACAACGAAATATAGCCGATTCCCGGGGTCGTATCAACCGATGGCCTCAGAAGACCTGGCGTCCTTTCGCGAGGATTTCGTTGAGAGCATCACGGAAATAGGGCGTGCCGTGCGCCCGCTCGGATCCGACCTGGAGGACGTACTCCTCCCAGCTCTTCAGGATCTCCTCCCGGAAGTCCTCCCGGAGGGTTCCCGCCGCCAGGCTCCGCTCCCAGCGGTCCTGATGGTAGGCGACGATGTCGGAGACCAGGGCGCGCGCGATGCGCTTCGCCCGCTGATCCGGGTCCTGGGGACCGAAGATCGACGACGTACCCGGCGCGGGGCGCGGCCCGGCCGGTGACGGATTGCTCGCCGCCGGTTGCGGCGACCCGGGTCCGATGCCCGGCGGGGCCGCCGCAGCGGCGGGCGCCGTCGCGCGCGGTGCCGCCGCGCCACTCGAGGCGGACGCCGGGCCGCCGGACGCGTTACCGCCCGCAGTGGGCTCGATCCGGAACGTCCGCTGGCAACGCGCGCAACGGGCGTTCACCCCGCCCGGCGGCAGGCGCGTCGGGTCGATCCGGTACAAGGTGTTGCAGAACGTGCAACGAACGTTCATGGCCCCTTCGACTCCCTGGCTTCTCCGCTCGCGTCCGCCGCGCCGCCGGCGTGGACGACCATGGGCGGGTCCCGACGCCGGTCGACCGCGTAGACGGAACCGGGAAGCGTCTTTGCGTACGTCTTCATTTCGCTCGCGAGCTCGCTGATCCGCGCGGTGTGCGTGAAGCGGCGATGCTCGTTCGTGACCACCCCGATAGAGAGCGTCATCAAAGGAACGCGGAGCAGATTGCCCCGTCGGTCCTTCCCGAGGAAGTAGCCGAGTCTGCGGTCCTCTTCCGTGTACTGGTACGGGATCAGCTCGTCGAAGATGTCCAGGATCTCCTCGCAGCACCGCCGCATCTGCTCGAGAGGAACGTTGAAGATGAAGTCGTCGCCCCCGATGTGTCCGATGAATCCGGTGGGCGCGTACGCCTTCACCACGTCTCTCAGGATCCGCGACAGGAGCAGAATGACCCGGTCGCCCTCGTTGTAGCCGTACCGGTCGTTGAATTCTTTGAAGTGGTCGAGATCGGCATAGCAGACGGCGAAGAGCTCCCCGCTGCGCAGCCGCTCGGCCATGTCGCGCTCGATCTGGACCGTGCCGGGCAGGCGCGTGCTCGGGTTCACGCTGACGTCCCGGTCCGCCCGGTCCAGGGCGAGTCGGAGTCGGAGCCAGTGCTCACGCTCCTCCATCGCCGGGGTGAGGACTTCGTCGCCGCCGCACTCCAGCGCGCTCAGCGCGTACTCGTGGTCGTCCCGGTCGAGGTAGAAGGCGACCGGGATGATCGCCGTGAACGGGTCCCGCTTGAGCGTCCGGCAGAGCTCCAGACTCCCCGGCCCATCGCTCCCATCCAGAATGACGCACACCGGCAGCCTCTGGTTGACGAGCGGGATCAGGCCGTCCCCATCGGTATGGACGAGGACGTCGAACCCACGCTCCTGCGCCACCGCCAATACGGCCGCGGGCGGCTGGGCTCCCTCGGGGGAGTGGAACACGAGCGTACGCTGAAGATGCATCACCGCCGGTGAGGTCAGCTCCGGGGAAGGTACGGACGAAGCTAGCTCCGGCAATCGACGCTGTCAAACCTGTCGTTGGCCGATCAGGTCGTGTCCGCGAGGAGGAAATCGATCCTCCGCTCGTCCCGGTCGACCGACGCGACCTGCACGCGGACGCGGTCGCCGAGGCGGAATCGACGGCGCCGGTGCTCGCCGACCAGCGAGTACTGCTCTTCGACGAACACGTAGTAGTCGTCTTCGAGCGTGCTCACGTGCACCAATCCTTCGACGAAGAAGTCGTCGAGAAGGACGAAGAGGCCGAAGGAGGTCACGCCGCTGATCGTTCCGGCGAACTCGTCGCCGAGGTGCCGCTCCATGAACTCGACCTTCTTCAGCTCGATGCTGTCGCGCTCGGCTTCGACGGCCACCCGCTCACGCTCGCTGGCCAGGCGAGCGACGGTGGGGAGGACCTCCTCCCGGAGCGACTCCGGCGGACGCTCGCCGTCGATGAACGCCCGCCCCGCGAGCCGGTGGACGATCAGGTCCGGGTAGCGGCGGATCGGCGAGGTGAAGTGCGTGTAGTGCCTCGCGGCGAGCCCGAAGTGCCCGACGTTGTCATGGCTGTAGCGCGCCTGCCGCATCGACCGAAGCACCACCGTGGAGACCACGCTCTCCTCCGGGCGCCCGTGTACCGCGGCCAGGAGGCGCTGAAGGTCCTTCGGCATGGGCTGCCCCCGCCGGCCGAGGCGGTAGCCGAACGTGGCGACGAACTCCCGGAGCTGTTCCATGCGGTCGGAGTCTGGGGCCTCGTGGATGCGGTACACGAACGGGAGCTTCGCCCGTGATGCGCTCCGGGCGATCGTCTCGTTCGCCAGGAGCATGAAGTCCTCGATCAGGCGGTGACTCTCCAGCCGCAGCACCCGCTGGATGTCGGTCGGCTCGCCCTTCGTGTTCAACACGACGCGGGCTTCCGGGAGATCGAAGTCGAGGCTGCCCCGCGCCTCGCGCGCGGTACGGAGCTTACGGCTGATCCCGACCAGCGCCCGGATCGCTTCGTCCGTCTCGGGGTCCACGACCCGCTCGCCGTCGATCACCGCCTGCGCGTCCTCGTACGAAAGCCGGTGCCGACTCCGGATCACGCTCCGCACGAGCTCGTGGTCGAGGACCTTCCCCTCCGCGTCCACGGTTAGGAGGAGCGACATGGCCAGCCGATCCTGGTCCGGGACGAGCGAGCACAGGTCGGACGACAGCGCCTCCGGCAGCATCGGGATGACGCGGTCGACGAGATAGACGCTGGTTCCGCGGCGGAGCGCTTCGGCGTCCAGCGCCGTACCTTCCCGCACGTAGTGACTAACGTCCGCGATGTGCACCCCGACGTGCCACCTCCCGTCCCCGAGCGGGCGAATGGAGAGGGCGTCGTCGTGGTCCTTGGCGTCCACCGGGTCGATCGTGAAGATCAGCTCGTCGCGAAGGTCGAGCCGTCCCTCGAGATCGGCGTTGAGCACGCCACGCTCGCGAAGGCGCTCGGCCTCCTCCAACACCTCCGCCGGGAAGTCGATGGGCAGCCCGTGCCCGTAGACGATGGCGAGGACGTCGACGCCCGCCTGCCTCTTGTGACCGAGGACCTCCTCGACCTCGCCCGCCGGCCCCAGGTGCTCGTCGCCCCAGTTCGTTATGCGGACCAGGACGACGTCGTTCTCTTTCGCGTCCTGCTCCTGGCCGGGAGGAATGAAGATGTCGCGGGTCAGCTTTCGGTCTTCAGGAACGACGAAGCCGAAGTTCCGGGCCGGGTGGTAAACGCCGACGACCGTCTCCCGCGCCCGCTCGAGCACCTTGATGATCCGGCCCTCGCGACGTTGACCGCGACGCCGCTTCTCGACCCGCGCGACCACGCGGTCCCCGTGCACGGCCGAGCCCATCCCCTGCCAGGGGATGAACAGGTCCCCGGCCCCGTCCTCCGGGACCACGAACCCGGCGCCGCTCCGGATCGTCTGAAGACGGCCGACCACCAGATTGATCTTCTCGGGCGCCGCGTAGCGCTGCTTCCGGACGCGGTAGATGAGGCCTTCGTCCTCGAGACGCTGCAGCTGCGACTTGAACTCGGGGTAGTCCGCTTCGGATACGCCCAGCCCCCGGGCCAGCTCCTTCGCCTTGAGCGGCCGGCCGGCCCGCTCGCGCAGATAGTCGACGATGACGTCCGCTTTGACCGGCACGGTCACCTCTCGGGCAAGGCGATGTAGACGGTTGCGCGCCACGTGGCCTCGCGTCCCCGCATACGGACATCGCTCTCGAATTCGATCGGTAGGGGCGCGGCCCGGCTCGCACGCAGACGCGCCGTCACGAAGGCGTCCACGGCGCTCACGACGTGGTTCGCAAGGATCAGACCGAGGGCGCGCGACGCGGACCGGTACGCCGCGTCGCTCTGGCCGATCAGCTGGCGGTACCGGGTCCTGGCCTCGGGGCGGCCTTCCCACGACCAGGCGAATTCGGGACCGACCGCCCGGCTCGTGTAGTATTCCATGGCCCGCCGGTACGCCGTCGCGTCCTCCGGGAGAGAATCGACGCCGAATGGGAAGTAGATCGCCCTCGCGAGCGCCCAGATCCACCCGTTGTACGTCGTAGGATCGGTCTCCGGCTGTACGCCCTCGCGCACGGGGTCGGCGTCGTAAGCGCCGCTCCGTTCGTAATCCGCGAGCGCCTCGTAGTAGTGGAAATCCCCGTCTCGCCGCTCCCCGGAGGCGTTGAGGCGCGCGACTTCCCACGCCAGGTCACGGTAGCGCGCCTCCAGGTCTCGCCCCTCGGCCCGACGGTCGCCGTACCAGTAGAGAGCTGCCGCTTCCACCGCCGCATAGGCGATCCACCGTGCGGATCCGAGGGTGTACTGCCCGGCGCCCGGCAGGACGGCGGAGAGAAGGACCGGTCGCACCGTCGAGCCGACCGCCGCATGCGGCGAGGCCGCGGCGGCCTCGGGAACGGCCAATGAGTTCCGAAGCTGCCGGGCTTCGGCGACACCGGGAGCGCAGGCGATCAGGAGAGCGCAAAGGGCGCGATGTCGGGAGAGCATCAGAATCGGAACCCGAAGGAGAACTGCATCGGCTCCTCGACGGCCTCGAGAGGGCTCGACGCAAAGCTGCGCGCGATCGACATCGTGAAACGGTCGTAGTCGATTCCGAGACCGATCGCGGCGCCGGTGCCTACCCCCTCGCCCGGCACGTACCCGGAGCGGAGGAAGATCGTGCGTCCGATCGCCAATTCGATCCCCGACGAGACCGTGGGCGCGCCCGGGTCCTGCCAATCGTCCACGATGTCGACCGCCCACCACAACTCGATCCCTTCAACCGAGGTCAGGTGATGCAGCACCTCGTACGCGCCGCCCACGCGGGCCCGCACGGGCAGCGGATCGGCCTGGTGCGCGTTGATCACCTGTAGCGGGAAGCCGACGTTCATGACCGCGGCGCCCAGGCGCAGCGCCGGCAGCCAGGAGGGGTGGAAGAGGACGCCGAAATCGACGGCGTGCGTCGTCGCCGTCACCTGCTCGCCGTCGCACGTGCCTCGGCAGCCGATCCGGAACTGGTACAGCTTGTAGTTCAGCCCCGCCGACACCCCGCGCGCCAACACCGAGGCGGCCGATGCGACCAGCACGTGATGGCGAAGCGTGACGACCCCGATCGTCTGACCGCTCTCGTCCGTATGCTCCATCTCGTCGATGTCGACGAGCTCGTACGAGAGGCCCAGCGTGGCGACGCCACCTGGATTGGCCAGGAAGGAGAATGCGTTCCCCTGCGCCGCCATGTCGGTGTGATGGATCAGCAGATGGCTGCCTTCCACCCCCGCGAGCCCTGCCGGGTTCGAGAACATGGCGTCCGGCGACGTCGCAGCCGTCAGCGCCCGCCCCAGCGCGACCGACCGCGCGCCCACGGGCAGCAACAAAACCAAACAGCATTCCCCCGCCGGCGTGCGGTCGTCGATGCCGACGACCTGGGCCTGCGCCGGCACCGCGACGGTGCTCACGGCGCACGCGAGCCCGACCGCGGCCGACGCAAAACGCCGAACCAGAATTCCCCTGCCGGAACCGGCCATGGGGCGATCGGACCTAGAAAGGCTTGGCCTCATCCAGCAGCATGATCGGGATGTCGTCCCGGACCTCGTATCGAAGCCGGCACGTATGGCAGACCAGCTCCTGGTCCTCGGGGCGGTACTCCAGCTCGCCCTTGCACTTCGGGCAGACGAGGATCTCCAGCAGCTCGGAATCCAGCATATCTCCTCCTCGGCTCAACGCGACCGGTCCTCGATCTCCTTCGGGACCGGGTACCCCAGGTGCAGCAACGCCGACCGCTTCTTGCGCCACCCCGGCATGGCCTTGACCCAGAGATCCAGGTATACCGGCTCACCGATGAACGCTTCGATCTTCTCGCGCGACCGCTGTCCGAGCCGGCGGATCCCGGCACCTCCCTTCCCGATCAGGATCGCCTTCTGGCTCTCCCTCTCGACGAACACCACCGCGCGAATGTAGACAGGACGGCTCGCCTCCCTGTACTCCTCGATGCGCACCGCCGTGCTGTACGGCACCTCTTCGTGGTACTCCTCGAAGATCGTCTCACGGATCAGCTCGGAGACGAAGAAGCGCACCGGCTGAACCGCGATCTCGTCCTCCGGGTACAGGAACGGCGAGTTCGGGAGCGCCGCCTTCAGCCTGTCCCGGAGCTCGAAAACGCCGCGCCCCTCGGCCGCAGAGATCACGTACGCCTCTCTCCCGAACTCCCGCCGCGCCCAGTCCACCAGCTCCTCGACGGCGGCCGCCGGCGCCACGTCGACCTTGTTCACCGCAATGAACAGCGCCGACTCCCGGCGATGCAGCCCGTCGAGCGCATCGCCGCTGGGCAGCGTTTCGGCTGGCCGCGTCGCGTCCAGCAAGAGGAGCACCACGTCCGCCTCCTCCAGCGCCGACAGCGCCGCTTCCAGCATGCTCCGCTGCAGCA
This sequence comes from uncultured bacterium, assembly GCA_937889645.1. GTDB lineage: Bacteria > Gemmatimonadota > Gemmatimonadetes > Longimicrobiales > RSA9 > CALBZE01. Next base: position 362 of record CALBZE010000047.1, on the reverse strand, counting down.
GGTAGCGCGGCTCGAGCAACCCGGGCGTGTCTACGAAGACGATCTGCGCCTCCTCGTCCGTGTAGATCCCTATCACCCGCTCGCGCGTGGTCTGGGCACGAGGAGTCACGATGCTCAGACGCTCCCCGGTGAGCGCGTTCAGGAGCGTCGATTTCCCCGCGTTGGGTACGCCCACGAGCGCCACGTACCCGGCCCTCGTCCGGACGCCATCGAGCAAATTCCTCTCCATTTCTTGCGTCATGGCACGAATGTAGACCGCCCGTCTTCCCCCACGCAAGAAAACGATCGGCCACGTCATGGCGAGACAAGAAAAAAACGAGCGTCGACCTGCGGGGTGTGCGGGTCGGCGCTCGTCGTGTGGG
>CALBZE010000046.1 GCA_937889645.1 uncultured bacterium | reverse complement strand
CATCCTGGCGGAGTCCGATGCCGGTGCCCAGACGAGTGATTTGTGCCGCAGGCACGGCATCAGCGCAAACACGTTCTACCGCTGGCGTAAGAAGTACGGCGGCATGGATGTCTCCGAGGCGCGCCGCCTGAAGCAGCTGGAGGACGAAAACGCCAGGCTCAAGCGTATTGTTGCTGATCAAGCCCTAAACCTCCAGGTGCTAAAGGACCTGCTGGGAAACAAGTAGTGACGGCTCGCGAGCGGCGGCGCGTCGTCAAGGAGATCGAGGCCGCATACGGCATTTCGGAGCGTCGGGCGATCCGGTTTACTGGTTTTCCGCGCTCGAGCATGCGCTACCGGAGCCTGAGAGAGCCGCAGGAGGAGCTCCGCTCCCGCATTCGGGAGCTTGCCCATGAGCGCCCACGCTGGGGATATCGGCGCATTCACCTGCTGCTTCGGCGCGAGGGGTGGACGGTAAACCGAAAGCGCGTAGAGCGCCTCTACCGTGCCGAAGGGCTTGCTGTGCGGAGGAAGGGCAAACGGCGCAGGAGCCAGGCACCCCGGCCGGTGAGAGAGCCGCTCGGGCGTCCAAACGAGCGCTGGAGCATGGACTTTGTGAGCGATACTCTCGCAAATGGTCGGACCTTCCGGTGTCTGACCATAGTCGATGAGTTCAGCAGGGAATGTCTGGCGACTCATGTGGCGCATTCCATTCGGGCCGTGCATGTGATCGAAGTTCTTGAAAAGCTCCGGGTTGAGCGGGGCCTACCCGAGATCGTGATCACCGACAACGGGAGCGAGTTTACGAGCCGTGCGTTCGATGCCTGGGCGTATGCCCGAGGTGTCAAGATCAGCTACATTCAGCCGGGCAAGCCCGTGCAAAACTGCTACATCGAAAGCTTCAACGGCACGCTGAGGGATGAGTGCCTGAACCTGCACTGGTTCATTTCCCTGGCCGATGCCAGGCGCACGATCGAGGCATGGAGGGCCGACTACAACAGGGTCCGGCCGCACAGCTCCCTGGGCAATCTCACCCCCGAGGAGTTTGTAGAAGTTCAATCACAGAGCGAGGAGATCCTCGCCAACACCATCAACGCGGTAGTCCCAGAAAAGCTGGACCAACTTTGGGGGTCAGCTCAGCGACGGTGGTGCAACCTGGTCGCGGTCACGGGGAAAGGTGCAACGGCACCACGGGGAGGAAGTCCATGAAAGCGACGCTCCTTGGCCTTGCCGCGATGCTCCTCGCCGCTACTCCGCTCCTCGCGCAGGACGCGCCGTTCAATGGGGGCAAGTTCGAAGTCGTCGCGCTGGCGCGGCCGGGCTACATCCTGGGCGTCCAGGGCGAGTACGCAGGGTTCGGGCGCGTCGTCCCCTGGGTGTCCGCGCGCTACGGCAGCCACACTGGTGCCTGCGATCTGGACCTCTTCGGTCCAGATTGCGGCGACAGGGGGTTGGGCGCGCTCGCTGGCGTGCGGCTCAAGGCAAAGCCGTTGGGGCTCGTCGAGCCGTATCTCACCTTCGGCGGCGGGCCGCTGTGGACCCGTGAGGACGACGGGGAGCTCAGTCGCGACGTCACGGGCACGGCCCACGTCGGGGTCGCCTGGCTGGGATTCGGCCGCGTCCGGCCGCGGATCGAGTTCGGGTTCGAGACAGGCGCCAGCCCGTGGATGAACGTCGGGATCGGTCTGGTGCCGTAGGGCGTGAGATCAGTAGGCGACGTCGCTCTACGGCGTTCGTCGCCTTTACCGCCCTTGTGTTGCCTGCGACGGCGCTGGCGCAGGTAGCACCCTCGGGCGCACCAGGCCAGCCGGTGCCAGGCGGCCGGGCGCTCTCCGTGGCCGAGGAGATCGTCGCCCGGCAGGAGGAGCTCCGCGCCGTCTGGCCTGGATTCTGGCCGATCGGCCAGCCGTTCATGCTCGTCGACTCGCAGGCGACGGTCCTCTACTCCCCGGCGCGGTCGGCGCCGCCGGCGGGGTTCGTCCCCGCCCGGGGGCCACGCGTGGCCGAACTCGCGGGGATGTGGCTCCACGCGGGCGTTCCGCCGGACCTCGACATCGCGCGCGGCCGCAACGCTCACCTCGAGTACGACGCGGACGGCGACGTCGTGACCGCGGTGCGCGTCGGCGACGACGTCGCAGAGGCGATCGAGTTGCTCTTCCACGAGCAGTTCCACGTCTTCCAACGATCCCACTTCCGGCCCACGCTCCCGTCGGCGCCCGTGGAGGGCGCTCCTCTGGATTCCGTCGAACTCGCCAGACTCGACGAGCTCGAGCGCGCGACGCTGAAGCGCGCATTGGCGGCCGACCCCGCGCACGTCGGGCAGGTGGCTCGGGACTACGTCGCCATCAGGATTCGTCGCATGTCCGGGCAGCCGGACAGCGTGGTGCAGGCGGAGCACGGGGTGGAGCGGACCGAGGGGAGCACGCAGTGGGTCGGAATGAGGATGCTGACGCGCGTGCAGGGCGACGACATCGGGTCGTTCCGAGGTCGGCTGTCCGAACTCCTGAACTGGAGGCCCGCACCTGCTTCGTTTGACGTCGTCTTCGATGGGCTCCCGATCGCCCGTCGCCAGAGGCTGTATTCGACCGGCGCGGCGATCCTGGAGCTCCTCGACCGCCTCGGCGCACCGGATTGGCAGACCCGCCTCGCCATGGGCGAGGCGCCGTTCGATATCCTGGTGGCTACGATCAGCACGTCCTCTCGATCCAGGCCGCGTTCGCGGAGCGCTCGTTTCGGAGAACGCAACAACAACTTGCCTGGCGAAGGCGGACGTGAGAGGTTGGCTGCGGCGATCGCACGAGCCGCGGCGTCGTGATGCCGTTCCCGCGCGAAGACATCTCTCACCAGCATCCGTTACATGTCCGGACCTCCGCCTACCGTCGAAGACATCGAGCGCGAGCTCCAGGAACTCGCCAACCCCGAGGTCGCCGCGTTCCTCGCGGGGTTCTTCAAGACCGGTCCCGGCGAATACGGCGAAGGGGACCGCTTCCTCGGGATCCGCGTACCGGTCCTGCGTCGCCTGGCGAAGAAATACCGATCGCTCGACCTGGCGGGGTGCCGTGCGCTGCTCGTCTCGCCCTACCACGAGGCGCGGCTCCTCGCGCTGTTGATCCTCGTCCAAGCATACGCCCGCGGCGACGAGCGGAAGCGGGAAGAGATCTACCGGCTGTACCTGGATCACACCGCCTACGTGAACAACTGGGATCTGGTCGACTCGTCGGCGGAGCCCATCGTTGGGCGCCACCTTCGGGACCGCGACCGCTCGATCCTCTACGACCTCGCGCGCTCGAGCTCGGTCTGGGAGCGCCGGATCGCGGTCATGGCTACGTTCCACTATGTGAAGGCCGGGTCGTTCGACGAGACGCTGCGCCTCGCGGACGTGCTTCTGTCCGACCCGCACGACCTCATCCACAAGGCCGTCGGCTGGATGCTGCGGGAGGTGGACAAACGCGACCGCGACGTGGCGGAGGCGTTCCTGCGGCCCCGCTATCGTCGCATGCCCCGTACGATGCTGCGCTACGCGATCGAAAAGTACCCCGAGCCGTTGCGGCAGCAGTACCTGCGGGGCGAGGTAGAGGCGGGGAGCCGGTGAGGCGCGGCCTCACACCTGGCGAACCGCCGTCCCGGCGTGCTATGGTGGTCGGGATCGTAACCGGTCGAAGGAGATGAACCGCCGATGCCGATGAGTCCTGAAGACATGATGGCCGCCGTCGCGGCATCGATGAAGGAGCGCACGGGGCGGACGCTCGAGGAGTGGGTCGCGCTGGTCCAGGCGAGCGGGCTCGACCCGCTGGACCAGAACGCGGTGCGGAAGTGGCTGAAGGAGGAGCACGGGATCCTTCAGAACTCTCAGTGGGCGATCGCGGACGCGGCCGCGCGCGCGGCGGGGTGGGTACCGCCGACGACGGATGAGTACATCAACCAGCAGTACGCCGGCCCGAAGGCGCATCTGCGGCCGATCTTCGAGCGGGTGCGCGAGATAGTCATGGGCTTCGGCGACGACGTGTCGATCGAGGGGCGCGGGACGTACACGCCCTTCGTGCGGCGCCGCCAGTTCGCGGCGGTCGCGGCGGCCACGAAGACCCGCGTGGACATCGGCGTGCGCTACACGCAGCCGCCGGCCTCGCCGCTGCTCCAGGCCGGGAACGCGCCGGGGCAGGGGACGCACCGGATCTCGTTGCAATCCGTCGACGACATCACGCCCGAGGTCGTGGAGCTGCTCCGCGCGGCGTACGAGCAGAACGGCTGACCGGGGCGAGGCCTTTGCGGCTCACGTCGTCGGCTTGACGGGCCCCGCCGGAAGGTGCACCATGATGCGCCGGAAGGCGGGGTCGTTCTGGAGTCGGAGAGCGGGGCGACAGTGGACGTTTTCGAAGCGATAGAGGCGCGGCGGTCGATCAAGCGGTTCACGGACCGACCCATCCCGCGCGAGACGATCGAGCGGCTGCTCGAGACGGTCGTGCTCGCGCCCAATCATCGCATGACACAGCCCTGGGGCTTCCTGGTGCTGGGAGACGAGGCCAAGCGCGCGTACGGCCGGGTGCTCGGTCGCCGCAAGGCGCGCCGGGTCGAAGACGCCGAGGCCGCGCGGGCCGTGGCGGAGAAGGTGCTCCAGGAGACGGCGGCGGTCCCGGCCGTCGTCGCCGTGACGATGCGGCTGGACGAGGATCCGGAGATCCGCGAAGAGGACTATGCCGCCACCTACATGGGCATCCAGAACATGCTCCTCGCGGCCACGGCGATGGGAATCGGGACGCACGTGAAGACGGGTGCGGTCATGGACGACCCGGAACTTCGCGAGGCGCTGGCTGTACCGTCGGATCGAAGGGTCGTCGCGCTGGTCCACCTGGGCGAAGCGGCGGAGGTGCCGCCGCCGAAGCCGAGGACGCGGGCGGCGGAGTTGACGACCTGGCTCCCCTGAACCGCAACTCCAAGAGAAAGGAACTGCCATGATCCGCATCCCCGGGTGGATCCTCGGCACAGCGTTCGTCCTCTCCGTCGCGGCGTGCGGCGCGGGCGAGAAGGCGGACGAGAACCCGTCGACGACGGCGGTGCAGCCCCAGCCGCAGCCAGCGACTCAACCGCCCGCCCAGCCGGCGTCTCAGCCGGAGCCCGAGCCCCAACCCGAGCCGGAACCCGCGCCTCCGGCGGCCCCGACGGGACGTCTCTACACGGTTCAGGTCGGCGCCTTCATCGCGCCGGACTCCGCCCGCATCTGGTCCGACCGCCTCAGCCGCCGCGGTCTCCCGGTGTGGACGGACCAGGCGATCGTGGGCGGGCGCATGTTCCACAGGCTGCGCGTCGGCGCGACGCCGAGCCTGGCCGAGGCGCGGCAGCTGGGTGATCAGATCCGTCGCGAGTACCGCTGGCCGGTCTGGATCGCCCCGATCGAGAACAATGCCGCCATCCCGCCAAACGCGGTCTCCAGGACGCACGCGCTGGTGAGCGGCACTTCGGGTCGTTAGGTACAGACATGCTCCGGCTCCCCGAATTCGTCTACCACAGGCCGACGTCGCTCGCGGACGCGCTCGCGCTGCTCCGCGAGCACGCGGGCGACGTCATCCCCATCGCGGGCGGCACCGACGCGATGCCGAACATGAAGCACCGGCTCCTCACGCCGTCGCACCTCGTCGGGATCAAAGGGCTGCCGGAGCTGAAGGGGATCGAGGTCCGCGACGGCCACCTCGTGATCGGCGCGGCGGAGACGCTGACGACGGTCGCGAACCACCCGCTGGTGCTCCAGCACGCGCCGTCGCTGGCCCGGGCGGCCGGGCTCGTCGCGGGGCCGCAGCTCCGCAACATGGGGACGATCGGCGGGAACCTCTGCCTCGACACCCGCTGCACGTTCTACAACCAGACGCACTTCTGGCGGAAGGCGCTCGGGTTCTGCCTCAAGAAGGACGGGACCGTGTGCCACGTCACCAAGGTGGGGAAGAAGTGCGTCGCCGCGCACTCGGCCGACACGCCGCCGGCGCTGATGACGCTCGGTGCCGTCGCGGAGCTGGCCTCGGCCGACGGCGTGCGCGAGGTCCCCGTCGCCGACTTCTTTGTGGCCGACGGGGTGTGGAACACCGTGCGGCGCCCGGACGAGATCGTGACCCGGATCCGCGTGCCGCTCCCGCCGCCGGGGCTCCGGGCGACGTTCCTCAAGCTGCGGCAGCGGCGCAGCATCGATTTCCCGCTCCTGAACGTGGCCGTCGCCGCGGAGCTGGAAGGCGACGTCGTGCGCGACCTGCGCATCGTCGTCTCCGCGCTCGGGTCCCGCCCCCGCGCGCTGGCCGGGCTCGAGAAGATCGCCCTCGGCGAGCGGCTGACCGACGATGTCGTCGAGGCGGTCGCCGAGCGCGCGTTCCAGCAGTGCCATCCACTCGACAACATCATCGTCGACCCGAACTGGCGTCGCGCGATGGTCCCGGTCTACGTGCGCCGCGCGCTGAACGAGCTGCGTGGGCGGGTGCCGGCCGCGGCCTGAGGCGCGCGACGTCGCACACGGGGCAGCCGCCAGGCTCGGACGCGCGCGCTACGGTGCGTCGGGGCGCGCTGCCTCCCTCCCGCTACGCCGCGCGGTCCGGCGCCGGCGAGGCCTTCGCCCGCGGCACGCGCCGGGAGCCGGGGCGCGCCGTCGTGATCACGACGACCGAGCCGATGATCACCGCGGACGCCATCAGCACCCGCACCGAGAGCGGCTCGCCCGCCAGCGCCCACCCCAGCAACACCGCGACGACCGGGTTGACGTACGCGTACGTCGAGACCCGCGCCGGCGTCGACGCTTTGAGCAGGAAGACGTAGGCCGAGTACCCGATCAGCGAGCCGAAGACGATCAGGTACAGCAGCGCCAGCACCGACCGGAACGTCACCGCGTCCAGCGCCAGCCGCGCCCCCTCGCCCGTGATCAGCCCGAACGCGACGAGGAGCGCGCCGCCGGCGAGCATCTCCAACGCCGTGCCGAGGAGCGGCGGCTCCGGGTGCGGCACGCCGCGCGAGTAGATCGAGCCCACGGACCACGCGAGAGAGCCGGCAACGAGCGCCGCCGCGCCCAGCGGGTGCACGCCGCTGCCGCCCAGCTCGCCGGGGCCGACCAGGAGAACGATCCCGCCGAAGCCGACGACGACGCCGATCAGCGTGCCGAGTGTCGGGCGCGTGCCGCCCGGGCGCAGCCACTCGAGCAGCACCATCCACAGCGGCACGCACGCGACGAGCAGCGCCGCGACGCCGGACGGGACCCACTGCTCGGCCCACACCACCCCGCCGTTCCCGCCGAGGAGGAGGAGCCCGCCGATCACCAGCGCGTGCTTCCACGCCTCCCGTGGCGGACGAGGCGCGCCGCGCGCACGCACCCACGCGTACAGCACCGCACCCGCGATCAGAAACCGAACGCCCGCCATAAGGAATGGCGGGAGCGTCTCGATCGCGAACCGAATCGCCAGATAGGTCGAGCCCCAGATGGTGTAGACCGCGGCGAAGGCGGCCAACACCTTCGACCGCGGCGACGTCGCCGCCTCAGGCGCCTCCCGCATGCACTCCCTCGCTCTCCTCCACGGCGCCCAGGTCGAGCGCCGTCGTCTCCTTCACCGTCTCCAGCACGATCGTCGTCCGCGTCGACCGCACCGTATCGATCGCGCCCATCCGCTCCCGCAACAGCCGCCCCAGCGCATCGGTGTCCGCCACCCGAACCTTCACCAGGAAACAATCCTCGCCCGCCACGTGGTGCACCTCCTGCACCTCCGGGATCGCGGCCAGGAGCTCGGCCGTCTCCGGCGCGCCGACCCGCTCGTCGGCGCGGACGAAGACGTAGGCGAGGAGCCCGCGGCCGAGGCACTTGGGGTCGAGGACCGCGCCGTATCCACGGATCACGCCTCGCTCCTCGAGCTTGCGGATCCGCTCGTGCACGGCGGACGCGGCCATCCCGACCTGCCGCGCGATCTCGGCGGTCGGCGTCCGGGCGTTCTGCTGTAAGATCTTCGCGATCTGGCGGTCGATATCGTCGATCATACGGCCTCCTTGCGGAAGGGCCGAGTTTATTTCGGGGTTGGGTGGGTGTCAAGCGAGGGGTGGGGGTGAGCGCTGGGCGCGGCCACACGGGGGAGATTCGGGGCAGGGAGGGGAGGCCGACGGGTGGCACGGCGTCGCGCCGGTTTGGTACCGCGGCGTTGCGGCCCCCGAGGGCGTGGCGTTGCGGCCCCCGAGGCCGTGGCGTTGCGCTCCGCGTCGCGGGTGTCCCAGACTGTTTCGGGCCGGCCGAGTGCCGGGCGGGACGGGCATGAGAGTGCGGAGGCGACGTGAGGATCGAGTACGAGGTGATCGAGCTGCGGACGCGGCACGCGTTCCGGATCGCGCGGGCGGGTTCGTACGGCGGGCCGACGGCGGGCGCGCCGGTGCCGGCGCGGCGGTCGGTGTGGGTGCGCGTTCGCGACGACGACGGAGTCGAGGGCTGGGGCGAGGCGGCCCCGCTGCCGTACTACGGCGAGACGGCGGACACGGTGGTGACGGTGCTGCCATGGCTGGGCGAGGTCGTCGCGGCGGCCGCAGACGGGGACGCGTTCGCGCTAGAGCGGATCGAAGCGGCGGTGTCGCAGTCGCTCGGCGGAAACCCCGCGGCGAAGGCGGCGCTGTCCGCAGCGTTGCACGACCTGGTGGGGAAGCGACTCGGCGTCCCTGTGTGGCGGCTCCTGGGGCTCGACCCCGCGCGGGCGCCGATGTCGTCGTACACGCTGGGGCTGGACGAGCCCGAGCGGATGCGGGACCGGCTCCGCGATTCGGCCGGCTATCCGATCCTCAAGGTGAAGGTCGGGACCGCGCGGGACGAGGACGTGCTGCGACTGATCCGAGAGGAGCGGCCGGACGCGGTCGTGCGCGTCGACGCGAACACGGCATGGAGCGTAAAGGAAGCGATCGCGCGGCTGCCGCTCCTCGAGGAGTACGGCGTGGAGCTGCTGGAGCAACCCGTGCCCGCGAGGGACATCGACGGTCTGCGGCGTATCCGCGACCGCACGCGCATTCCGGTGTTCGCGGACGAGTCGTGCCGGACGGCCGATGACATTCCGCGGCTCGCGGGCGCGGTCGACGGGATCAACATCAAGCTGGCGAAATGCGGGTCGCTGCGGGAGGCGGTGCGCATGGTCCACGTCGCGCGGGCGCACGGGCTTCGGGTGATGCTGGGGTGCATGGTCGAGACGACGCTGGGGATTGCCGCGGCGATCCAGCTGGCGCCGCTCGCGGACGTGGCGGATCTGGACGGGGCGGCGCTGTTGGCGGAGGATCCGTTCACGGGGCCGGGCCTGGAGCCGGACGGGCGGTTGAGGTTCAATGAGGGGGCGGGGTTGGGGGTGGGTCTTCGGGCGACTCCGTGACCCGAGGCGCGGGGCTCGCCATATCGGTCTGACGACCGGGGCGCGGGCGGGCGTCCTGGGCGCGGCCGGGCGTCCGGGGCGCTTCCGGCGGGGCTGCTGGTTGCCGGGCCCGGGCGCTCGGCGGCTCCGGCGGGCGCGGGCAACTGCGCCCGCCCCCCTCGGGTCATGGGGCTTTGGGTCGGGGCTGGGGTGTGGGTGGGATCGGGCGGGGGCTTACCGGCGCGTGGGCGTGCACGCCGTTGCGAGGACCAGCAACCGCACCAACCGCGTCATCGCGCTCTGTCTGCAGGAATTGTTGGTGCTGCCGTCTCCTGCACGCCGAAAGCACGCGATCGCAACCCCGTGTGACCGCTCGAGCGGTGCTGGGGACGCACCAAGCTGCGCCAGCTGCCCCCCGGATCCCTCGGCGGCCACCGCCCGGGTGTGCCCAATCGCACGCGAAACATCCGTTCAGCCTCGGTTGTGCACTTGGGTGCAGCCGCGCCCACGCGGCGAAGTGGCCGCGCGCCCGGATCCCGCCGGCCGCCGGTCGCCAGCCACTCGCGGCCCTCGTGCGCACCCCGCGCCCGTCACCGCAGCACTTCGACAACCGCCTCGGCGTGCTCCTCGGGCTTCACGTTGGGGAAGATCTTCACGATCCGCCCATCCTCGCCCACGACGAACGTCGTGCGTTCGTTGCCCATGTACTTCTTGCCCATGAACGTCTTTTCCTTCCAGACGCCGTAGGCCTCGGCGACCTGATGGTCGACGTCGGCGAGGAGGCGGAAGGGGAGCTGGTACTTGTCGCGGAACTCGACGTGGGAATCGACCGGGTCGGGGCTGATGCCGTAAATGAGGGCGCCGGTGGCCTCGAAATCGGCCCAGCGGTCGCGCAAGTCGCACGCCTGAACGGTGCAGCCGGGGGTGTCGTCCTTCGGGTAGAAGTAGATGACGACCTTGCGGCCGCGCAGCTTCGACAGGGTGACCTCCGAGCCGTCGTCCGCCTGGAGCGTGAAATCGGGCGCGAGATCGCCTTCCTTGAGCATGACTGCCTCCGTGGTCGGGTGTCCGGGATGAACGCGCCCCAATGTACGGGTGGGTGGGAGCGCGAACCAGCCCGCGCCGCGCCGCCGCACCCGGGGGCTCGGGAGCTCGGGCGCTAGGACCGTCGGCGCCGTCCGGGCCGTCCGCCGCTGCCTGGGGTTACCGGGCCGTCCGGGGCGTCCGGGGCGTCCGGGGCGTCCGCCGCTGCCCGCCGCTGCCCGGCGCTGTCCGGGCTGTCCGGGCTGTCCGGGCTGTCCGGGCTGTCCGGGCTGTCCGGGCACGCGTCGCGCCGCCCCCGCCCGGACCCCGTCGCCATCGCATCTTGACTCCGGCGGACCGATCGCAGAGGATGGGGGCGGCCGGCGACGGCGCGGCGACGGGCGGCGCGCCGACCGAGGATGGCGCAGACCGGAGGAGCGACCATGGCGGGAAAGGGCTGGGCCGGGGAGCTGCCGACCCCGGACTTCTACGATCCGAAGCGAGCTGCGGACTGGAACTACGTGCCCGACCAGCAGGCGGTCTTCGACGCGGCGGTGGAGTGGCGGAAGCGGTTCGGGTTGCGGCCTTCGGCGCAGGACGAGGCGCGGGTCCACCTGGTCCTGATCGACCTCCAGAAGGACTTCTGCCTGCCGCAGGGGACGTTGTTCGTGGGGGGGCGGAGCGGCCGCGGCGCGATCGACGACAGCGATCGGACGGCGCGGTTCATCTATCGCAACCTCGGGGTGATCTCGGAGATCACCTGCACGATGGACACGCACTTCCCCTATCAGATCTTCTTCCCGTCGTTCTGGGTGGACGACCGGGGGCAGCCGCCGTCGGCGCACCGGGAGGTGACGGCGGAGGACATCCGGAGCGGCGCGCTGCGGCCGAACCCGGCGATGGCGAAATGGCTCGCGGGCGGCGACTACGACTGGCTCGTGCGGCAGTGCGAGTACTACTGCGAAGAGCTGGCGAAGAAGGGGCGCTACCGGCTGTACCTGTGGCCGCCGCACGTGATCCTGGGGAGCGACGGCCACGCCCTCGTCGGCGTGATCCACGAGGCGCGAATGTTCCACGCGTTCGCGCGCGTCGCCGAGAACCACATCGAGGTGAAGGGTGCGACGCCGCTCACGGAGTACTACAGCGTGATCGCGCCGGAGGTCATGACCGACGTCGACGGGCGGCCGCTGGGCTCGCGGAACGAGGACTTCCTGCGGATCCTGGCGGAGTCGGACGCGGTCATCATCGCGGGCCAGGCGGCGAGCCACTGCGTGCGCAGCACGATCGCGGACCTGCTGGAGCACACGACGGAGTCGCTGGCGAACAAGGTCTACATCCTCCGCGACTGCATGTCGTCGGTCACGGTGCCGGACCCGGAGCGGGAGGGGGAGTTCGTCTTCGACTTCACCCCCGAGGCCGAGGATGCGCTGCGTCGCTTCCAGGACGCGGGGATGCACGTGGTCGAGTCGACGACGCCGATCACGGAGTGGCCGGACTTCCCGGTGCGGTGAGGGGCAGGGGAGGCGATGGAGGCGCACGGGCGCTCTCGCACGGGGCGCCGGTTCGGGGGTAGGATCTAGTCGACGCGGTCGGCCGGGCGGGCCGGGCCGCGGGCTGGAGACATGAAAGGGAGCGGAATGGCGGTACGGCGGAGGCAGACGACGACGGTCGTGGTGGGCGGCGTTCCGATCGGGAGCGCGCACCCGGTCGTCGTGCAGTCGATGACGAACACGGACACGGCGGACGTGGCGGCGACGGCGGCGCAGGTCGAGGCGCTGGCGGCGGCGGGGAGCGAGCTGGTCCGGGTCACGGTCAACAACGAGGAGGCGGCGCAGGCGGTCCCGGAGATGGTGCGGCGGCTGCGGGACCGGGGCGTAGATACGCCCATCGTCGGCGACTTCCACTACAACGGGCACCTGCTGCTGACGCGGTACCCGGAGACGGCGCGGGCGCTGGACAAGTACCGGATCAATCCGGGCAACGTCGGCGCGAAGCACCGCGACGAGAACTTCCGCACGATCATCCGGGTCGCGATCGACAACGGGAAGCCGGTCCGGATCGGGGTGAACTGGGGCTCGCTGGACCAGCGTCTCCTGACCGAGCTGATGGACGAGAACGCGAAGCGGCCGCAGCCGCTCGACGCCAAGTCGGTCATGATGGAGGCGATGGTGGAGAGCGCGCTCCGCTCGGCCGCGCTGGCGGAGGAGACCGGGCTGCCGCACGACCGCATCGTCCTGTCGGCGAAGGTGTCGGGCGTCCAGGACCTGGTGACGGTTTACCGGATGCTCGCGTCGCGCTGCGACTACCCGCTCCACCTGGGGCTCACCGAGGCGGGGATGGGGATGAAGGGGATCGTGGCGACGACGGCGGGGCTGTCGATCCTGCTGCAGGAAGGGATCGGCGACACGATCCGGGTGTCGCTCACGCCGCGGCCGGGCGGCGACCGGACGGAGGAGGTGCAGGTCGCGCAGCAGATCCTGCAGTCGCTGGAGCTCCGGAGCTTCCAGCCGCAGGTGACGTCGTGCCCTGGTTGCGGCCGGACGACGAGCACCTTCTTCCAGCGGATGGCGGAGGACATCCAGGGGTACATCCGGGAGAAGATGCCGGAGTGGCGCGAGCGCTACCCCGGAGTCGAGGAGATGAAGGTCGCCGTGATGGGGTGCGTCGTGAACGGGCCGGGCGAATCGAAGCATGCGAACATCGGGATCTCGCTCCCGGGCACGTTCGAGGAGCCGAAGGCGCCGGTCTACGTGGACGGAGAGCTGTACACGACGCTGCGCGGCGACACGCTCGTCGCCGATTTCTTGAAGATCCTGGACGAGTACGTGGATTCGCGCTACGGGGCCGGACAGATGGCGGGGGCCGCGGCGGAGTGAGCGCGGGTCGGGCCGTGCACCGGTCGCGGGGGCGGTCACGGCGTGGCGTCGAGACGGACACCGCGCGCGCCGCGTGTCGCGGCGCCCGGAACGCCGATTGCGCATGACGCTTCCGGACATTTGGGGATCCACAGGGTGAAGGCGCGCCCGACCGATCGGAGGTCGGGCGCGCCTTCGTTTCCGGAGGTGGGCATGGCCGAGCGGGAGTCCAGAGTCGACGCGGCGCTGAGCGCATTGGAGCGGTACCGTGAGTGGGCCGCGGATGGCGGCGCGGCGGAGGGCGTCGAATGCCTGATCCGACGGGCGCACGTGGCCGAGGACGAGGCGGCGCGGCACGGGCGCCGGAGCGAGCTGATCGAGCGGGCCGTGGAAAAGGACGGGCTGGACCCCGAGCTGGCGGCGGAGGTCTACGATATCGCGAGGGAGGAGGGGATCGAGCCGGCGTTCGCGTTCGAGCTGGTGCGGTGCGGCGTGGCGGTGCGGGACATGGGCGAGACGCCGGAGGCGACGTACACGGTCCGGGGCTTCCCGAGCTGGTTGGAGATGCCGCCCGAGCCCGAGGAGGAGGCGAGCCGGGAGCGGATGCTGCGGACCAGCTTCCGTCGCCTGCGGCACCTCCTGGAGACGCGCGGATCGCCCGAGGAAGCGCTGATCGCCTTCGCGCGCGAGCCGGACGTGGGGGAGGCGGAGTACGAGTGAAACCGGCGCTAGGGTTCGTCCGTATGGTGCGCCGTGCGGTGGGGAGGTCGGGGTTTTGGGAATAGATCCAACGGACTTCGAGTGGAGAACCGAACGATGACGACGGCGATTGTGGTGACGTTCCTGGGCTTCGCGATCCTGGCCATGCTCGAGCCGACGCCGCGGCAGGTGGCGGCGGCCGAGCGGGCGAAGAGGACGGGCCGCACGCCGGGCCGGCTCTTCACCTGAGGCCCGGAGCGATAGAGGCGGCGCCCCCGATCCCGACGAGATCGGGGGC
>CALBZE010000045.1 GCA_937889645.1 uncultured bacterium | reverse complement strand
ACGTGCTCGGCAAGCTGCAGTTCGAGGGAAAGCCGCTCCGCGACCTGCTGATCGAAGCCATCCGTTACGGCGAGCGTCCCGAAGTCCGAGCGCGGCTCTTCCAGGCCGTCGAGTCCGCCGTCGATCGGGAAAAACTTCGGGAACTCATCGAAGAGCGCGCGCTCGTCCAGGACACCATGGACACGAGCCGGATCCAGAAGCTCCGGGAGGAAATGGAGCGGGCGGAGGCGCGGCGCCTCCAGCCGCACTATGTTGAGTCCTTCTTCCTCGAGGCCTTCCGGCGGCTGGGCGGCACCGTCCACCAGCGCGAGCCACGTCGCTACGAGATCCGCCACGTCCCGGCCGTGATCCGAAACCGTGACCGGGCCATCGGGATCGGCGAACCGGTCCTCCAGCGCTACGAGCGGATCGTTTTCGAGAAGGATCTGATCGCGCCACCGGGGAAGCCGTTGGCCGCCTTCGTGTGCCCCGGCCACCCGCTCCTCGACGCCACCCTCGACCTGACCCTCGAGCGAAACCGCGACCTGCTCCGTCGCGGCGCCGTCCTCGTCGACGAGAACGACCCGGGCGAGGACCCGCGGATCGTGTTCTATCTGGAGCACGCGATCCAGGACGCGACGACGACGCGGACCGGGGAGCCGCGCGTCATCTCGAAGCAGATGCTCTACATCGAAATGACGAGAGACGGGGTGACGCGGCATCTGCACTACCCGCCGTACCTCGATTTCCGTCCGCTCGCCGAGGATGAGCCGACGGCGCCCGAGATCCTCGACTCACCTGCGTGCGCATGGATCACCCGCGACCTTGAGCGCGATGCCCTGGCCTACGCGATTGAGAAGGTCGTCCCGGAGCACTTGGCGGAAGTCCGGACTCGGCGCCTTGAGCTGATCGAGAAAACCCGCGCCGCGGTGCGGGACCGGCTGACGAAGGAGATCTCTTACTGGGACCACCGTGCCGAGGAGCTCCGCCTCGAGGAAGAGGCGGGCAAGTCCAAGTCTCGCCTCAATTCGACCGAAGCCCGCAAGCGAGCCGACGAGCTCCACGCCCGTCTCCAGAAGCGGATGGCCCAACTCGACCTCGAGGCCCAGATCTCGGCGCGCCCGCCGGTCGCCCTTGGCGGCTTCGTCGTCGTCCCGGTCGGTCTGATCGCGAAGCTGACCGGCCGTCCACTCCCTGACACGGCCCGGCACGTCGTTGACACCCAGATATCTGCGGCCCGGGCCCGGGAGATCGTCATGGAGATCGAGCGGTCTCTCGGGAACATCCCCGTCGACCGCGAGACAGAGAAGCTCGGGTACGACGTCGAGAGCTACGATCCCCGGGCGGGACACCTCCGCTTCATCGAGGTCAAGGGCCGCGCCTCGGGAGAGGACATCACGGTCACGTACAACGAGATCCGCTACTCCCTCAACAAGCCCGACCAATACATCCTCGCCGTCGTCGAGTGGCTGCCGGGCGGCGGGCACCGGGTGCATTACATACGGAAGCCCTTCGGCCGCGAGCCGGACTTCGGCGTCACAGCGGTGAGGTATTCGTTCCACGAGTTGGTCGCGAAGGGCGAGGTGATCCTGGCATGACACTCGAAGAATTCGAACAGCTGCTCGCGGCGCCGGAAGGCACCAGGCTGGAGTTCAAAGAGGCACGTAATCGGTTCGACGTCGAGGTACTTCTTCGCTATTGTGTTGCCTTGGCGAACGAAGGTGGAGGCAAGATCGTTCTTGGCGTCACTGACGGCCGACCCAGGCGAGTTGTTGGCACCTCCGCCTTTCCAGAGCCTGGGCGAATAGAAGCGCATATCTATCAGGAGATTGGCCGGCAGGTACGGATCGAGGAGATCCAGCACGAGAACGGACGGGTCTTGATCTTCCA
>CALBZE010000044.1 GCA_937889645.1 uncultured bacterium | reverse complement strand
TGTTCGGACCTTCCGGCGTCTCGATCGGGCACATGCGCCCGTAGTGCGAGTAGTGCACGTCGCGCACTTCGAAGCCCGCGCGCTCGCGCGTGAGCCCGCCCGGCCCGAGCGCCGACAGACGGCGCTTGTGCGTCAGCTCGGCCAGCGGATTCGTCTGGTCCATGAACTGGCTGAGCTGGCTCGAGCCGAAGAAGGCCTGGATCACCGCGCTCACCGTACGGGCGTTCACCAGGTCGTCGATGTTCATCTTCTCGACGTCCGTGGTGATCGACATGCGCTCCTTGACCAGGCGCGCCATCCGCGAGAGCCCGACGGAGAACTGGTTCGCGATCAGCTCCCCGACGCTGCGCACGCGGCGGTTGCCCAGGTGGTCGATGTCGTCGACGAACCCGCGGCCCTCGTGCAGCTCGATCAGGTAGCGGATGATCGCGATGAAATCCTCCTGCGTGAGCACGGTGTGCCCCGCGGGGATGTTCAGGCCGAGCCGCTGGTTGATCTTGTAGCGGCCAACGCGCCCGAGGTCGTAGCGCTTCGGGTTGAAGAAGATGCGCTCGAGCGCGACGCGCGCCGTCTCCAGATTCGGCGGCTCACCCGGGCGCAGGAGCGAGTAGATTGCCTTGAGCGCGCCCTCCTCGTCCCGCGTCGGGTCCTTGCGCAGCGTGTTCTTGAGGAGCGGGCTCTCGCCGCCGCGGCTATGCGTCCCGCTCGAGAAGATCTGGACTTTCTGGATCCCGGCCCGCCGCAGACGGTTGTAGAGGTCGGGCGTCATCTCCTGAGCGACCTCCGCGAGGACCTCGCCGGTCTCGGGATCGACGACCTCCTCGGCGAGGAGCGAACCGAGCAGCTCGCGGCGCTGCGTACGATCCTCGCCGCCTTCCGCCAGGT
Source organism: uncultured bacterium (assembly GCA_937889645.1). GTDB lineage: Bacteria > Gemmatimonadota > Gemmatimonadetes > Longimicrobiales > RSA9 > CALBZE01. The sequence continues at coordinate 4,367 of CALBZE010000044.1, read as the reverse complement.
CGAGCTCCCTCGTCGTGTAGAAGAGCCGCAGGATCTCCTCGTCCGAGCCGTAGCCGAACGCGCGCAGCAGCGCCGTGGCCGGGAACTTCTTCTTCTTGTCGATGTGGACGTAGATCACGTCGTGGATGTCGACCGTGAACTCCACCCACGACCCCCGGAAGGGGATGATCCTCGCACTGTACAGCTTGGAGCCGTTCGGATGGATCGTCTCCTCGAAGACGACGCCCGGCGACCGATGCAGCTGGCTGACGACGACCCGCTCCGAGCCGTTGATGATGAACGTGCCGAGATCGGTCAGCAGAGGGAGGTCACCGAGATAGACCTCCTTCTCGATGATGTCCTGGGGCCGCCGCTCGCCGCCCTCGAGCTCCTCCCACACGACCAGCCGCAGCGTCGCCTTGAGCGGCGCCGCGTAGGTCATGTCGCGCTCGATGCACTCCTCGACCGTGTACTTCGGCTCCCCGAGCGTGTAGGAGACGTACTCGAGCGAGAACCTGTCGTTAACGTCGGTGATGGGGAAGATCTCGTTGAAGACCCGCTCGAGCCCCACATCCTCCCGCTCCTGGGCTGCAGCATCGGTCTGCAGCAGCGTCTGGAACGCGCGAACCTGCACCTCGAGCAGGTTCGGCATGTCCATGACGGACTTCAGCTTCTTGAAATTGACGACCGGAAGCCTGCCGTTCTTGATAGCCAAGGCGGATCTCCCTCCTCAGGCGACGAAAACCGATCTCGGCCCCGCGGCGGTCGCGGGCGAGCGACCACCCCGGGGGCACGCGACCGGCGCGCCCGGAAAACAAGCGCAGAAACCCCCGGCCGCCCGCTGGGGCGGTGGGGATGTCGATTCTTCGTTGTACGGCGTTAGACCCAAGCTGAGCATTGGCGCCTTTGTCGAGCTGGAGTAGTCGACCCGTTTGCCCGCCCGTCCCCGGGAGGTCCCGCGCGCCGGTCATGCGCCGGCGAGCGGTGCGCCGCCCGGGCGGGTCGGGAGCGGCCTGGCCGGATCCATCGTTTCCCGGGGCTCGCCCCGGTTCGGAAAGGGTGCCGGCATCCGATCATCGGGCGGCCGCTCCCGCGCCCGCCTGGCGGGACGCGGCGAGCCGGACCGCGCTACTTCAGCTCGACCGTCGCGCCCTGCTCCTCGAGCTTGGCCTTGATCTGCTCCGCCTCCTCCTTCGAGACACCCTCGCGGATGGTGCCCGGAGCGTTGTCGACCAGGTCCTTCGCCTCCTTGAGCCCCAGGTTCGTGACCTCGCGGATCACCTTGATGACCTGGATCTTCTTGGCGCCGACGTCCTTGAGGATCACGTCGAACTCGGTCTTCTCCTCGGCCGCCGCCGGAGCCGCAGCGCCGCCCGCCGGCGCAGCACCCGCGACCGCAACCGGAGCCGCGGCCACGGCCGTCACGCCGAACTTCTCCTTGAACGCCTCGACGAACTCCGCAAGCTCCAGAACGGTCATGCCGCCGATCGCGTCGAGCAATTCTTCCTTGGTAGCCATTTCGCTTCTTCCTGTATTGCGGATGAGGTGTTTTGGTGTTCAGGCGCTCTCCCGCTCGGCGCGCAGCGCCTCGAGCAGACCCACGAACTCTTGCAGCTTCGCCTGGAGCACGTAGGCCAGCTGTGCCATCGGCGCCTCCATCGCCCCGGCGAGCTCGGCCAGGAGCTGCTCACGGGGCGGGAGCGTCGCGATGCGGACGATCTCCTCCGGCGTCACCGCGCGACGCTCGACCACGCCGACCTTCACGGCCGGGCGATCTTCGTTCTCCTTGGCGAACTCCCGCAGCACCTTCGCGGCGGTCACCGCGTCGTCGCGGCCGATGACCAGTCCGGTCGGGCCCACGAAGAAGCGGCCGATGTCCGGGAGTTCGAGCCCCGAAAGCGCACGCTCGGCCAGGGTGTTCTTGACCACCAGGTACTCCGCCCCGGCACGACGCAGCCGGGCCCGGAGGTCCGTGATGCTCTTGACGTTCAGCCCGGTGAAATCCGTCAGATAGAAGGCCTGGGCGTCCTTGAGCTTCGTAGCGAGCTCTTCGACGACCGCCTGCTTCTCCTGTGCTTTCATTGCGCAGCCACCCGCCGGTAGAGGTTGGGATCGATCCGGGCGCTCGGCCCCATCGTGCTGGAGACGGCCACGGTCTTGATGTACGTCCCCTTCGCCGCGGCCGGCTTCGCCCGGACGACCGTGTCCATGAACGCGTCCAGGTTCTCGGCGAGCTGGTCGACGCTGAACGAAACGCGACCGATCGGGGCATGCACGTTCCCGGTCCGGTCGACCCGGAACTCGATCTTACCGGCCTTGATCTCGCGAACCGCCTTGCCCACGTCGAAGGTGACCGTGCCCGCCTTCGGCGTCGGCATGAGGCCCCGCGGCCCGAGGATGCGCCCGAGCTGGCCGACCGTACCCATCACGTCCGGCGTCGCGACGGCGACGTCGAACTCGAGCCAGCCCTCCTTGATCTTGTCGGCGTACTCCATCCCCGCGTAATCGGCGCCGGCCTCCTGCGCCTCGCGGACCTTCTCGCCCTGGGCGAGGACCAGGACCCGCACCGACTTCCCGGTGCCGTGCGGGAGCACGACGGTCCCGCGGACGATCTGGTCGGCGTGACGCGGATCGACGCCGAGGCGAACCGCGACCTCGACGGTCTCGTCGAACTTCGCGTAGGCGTTCTCCTTGACGAGCCGCAACGCCTCCTTGGGATCGTCCAGGACAAGACCCCGCGGGAGCTTCTCCACAGCGGCCCGATAGTTCTTTCCGTGCTTCGGCATCAGTCCACCACCTTCAGGCCCATGGAACGGGCCGTTCCCTCGATCATCCGCATCGCCGATTCGATGCTCGCAGCGTTGAGGTCCTGAAGCTTCGCCTCAGCGATCTCACGCACCTGCTGCCGGGTGACCTGACCGACCTTTTCCTTGTTGGGCTTCGCGGAACCCTTCTCCAGCCCGGCCGCCTTCTTCAGGAGCACCGCCGCCGGCGGCGACTTCGTGATGAAGGTGAACGAGCGGTCGGCGTAAACGGTGATCTCGACCGGAATGATCAGCCCCGCCTGGCCCTGGGTCTTGGCGTTGAACTGCTTGCAGAACTCCATGATGTTCACGCCGTGCTGACCCAACGCCGGGCCAACGGGCGGGGCGGGGTTCGCCGCTCCCGCCGGCACCTGGAGCTTGATGAAGCCCACGACCTTCTTCGCCATGCGCCTAATATCCCTTGAGCTGCGTGTAGTCCAGCTCGACCGATGTCGGTCGGCCGAACAGGCTCACTTCGACCTTGACCTTCCCCTTGTCGGGGTCGATGTCCTGAACCGTTCCGCTGAAGTCCGTGAACGGACCCTCCATCACCTCCACCACCTGACCAATGCGGAACGGGATCTCCTCGCGGGCCTCCGCTTCCTCCAACTCCGGCGCGAGGCCGAGGATCTTGTTGATCTCCTCCTCACGCAGCGGCTGCGGCTCCTTGCCCGGCCCGACGAACTTGATGACGCCCTGGATGTTGTTGATGATGTGCTGGGTCCGCTGGTTGAGCACCATCTTCACCAGCACATAGCCCGGGTAGAGCCGTCGGGTGACGGTCACCCTCTTCCCGTTCTTGATCTCGACGACATCCTGCGTCGGGACGATCGCCTCCTGGATCTGCTTGTCCTCGGGGCGCTCCCCCGGCTCCTCGGCGATCCGGCGGTCGATCAGCTTCTTGACCTTGTTCTCGTGACCCGAGTACGTCTGGATCGCGTACCAGCGCACCTCTTCCGCCATGGCTCAACCCGCGAAGAGGTTCATGATCAGATTCAGGATCCCGCTGACGGCCAGGTCCATCCCCCAGATGATGAGGGCGACGATCACCACGAAGACGAGGATGACGAAGGTCGCATTCTTGAGCTGCGGCCAGTCGGGCCACGTCACCTTCTTCAGCTCGTCGACGACCTCCGCGCCAAAGGCGCGGGCGCGGGCCAGCGAACTCATTCGATCACTCCGCATCGGCGAGAACCCGCGAGAGCGGCGGACGCACGAACGCCCGGCCGCCCCGGGTCACTTCGTTTCCTTGTGCTCCGTGTGCGAGTTGCACCGCGGGCAGTACTTGCGCCGCTCGACCCGCTCGGGGTGCTTGCGCCGGTTCTTGGTCGTGTGATAATTGCGCTCCTGGCACTGCGTGCAGGCCAGGATGATCTTGTCGCGAGGCATACGGCCTCCACCTCCGCAAACGCCTCGTCGTCCGCGACGAGGCTACAGCCCTTATAGTAGCCTTGCGGCCGCCCGGAGTTCCATCGGGGACGGAGCGAGCGCGGACGGCCTTCACACCGCCGCGCTCGCCCCCGCGCCCATTACTGCAGGATCTCGGTGACGACGCCGGCGCCGACCGTGCGGCCGCCCTCGCGG
>CALBZE010000043.1 GCA_937889645.1 uncultured bacterium | reverse complement strand
GCAACCACGCCGGAGCTGGCCCCACCGAAACTACAGAACTTTACGCACACTCCCAGGATATCGCTCACGAAGTCCAAGCTCCAGCGAACGTTGGGGCGCGCGAGGACCTCACGAGCAGGCCGCGCCGCCTGATTCCGCCGAGGCCTGCCCCTGAGCCGCACCGCAAGCTTTTCGGCCCAGTAGAGACACTCGACTCGCTTTTGATTCACCGCCCAGCCTTCACGCCGAAGCAGGAGGTGGATACGGCGACAGCCCCAGCGAGGCCACTCGGCCGCCAGTTCCTTGATTCGTACCCAAAGCTCTGTGTGCGGCACCCTCGAGCCCCTGAAGCGCACGGTCGAGCACGGAAAACCGACGAACAGGATCGCCCGAAGCTCGAACGAACCGTATGCAACTCGGATCCGTTCGACATCTCGCCGCCGCTTACGCTCCGTCACCGCGTTCCTCCCAAGAGGTCCTCCAAGGCCTAGAGGTTCGGCGCATACTCAGCCACAAGGTGCTTCGACCGCCGGTTCTCCTCCAGTCGCCTAAGAAGCCGCGCATTGGAGACGTTCATGCCGCCGTATTTCTTGCGGCAGTTTTAGAATGTGTTCTCGCTGATGCCGTACCTCCTGCATAGCTCGCTCATTCTATAGCGCCCTTGTCTGCTTCGGCCAGAATGCCGATGATCTGCTCCTCCATAAGCGTGCTCTTCCTCATGACTCTTCCCCCGTGGCGGAGTCGCATAATAGCCGGATCAGGTATCGGGAGGCAGCCCTTTTCCACCAACGGCTCCGAGTGCGTTGAGCAGGCGGTGCCGTCCGTCATAATGTCTGACTACGCGTCTACCAATGAATGGTAGGGCATTCCGCTCGTAAGAACCGTCCATGCGACTTCGTCGAGCTCCTTGTTCAGGTCCAAAGATACCCGAGCGGTCGGTTCTGTGGTCATCCTCTCGGCTAGTTCCGCTAGTCGAAGGTGTGCAGGTTCCCTTTCATCGAATCTTGGAATCCTCAGATACTCAATCACACTCGTTCCAAGGCTGAGTTGCGCAGCATATGCCGAAATAGCCTTCGCCACTGTTGGCGCGTTGAGCAACGCCGTCAGATAGCGAGCCTCATCAAGTGAATTGACCGGTACGAAGTACAGCTTGTGATCGGGAACAACAGGCCGCTCTCCTCCAGGGGCGTCTGGAACGGGGCCGACGTAGGCTGCACAGAATCGGTGACCGGACATCTCTTTCCATAACACCTTGTATGGCGCGAACGTATATGGTCCCGTACTCCACGTCGACCAGAACGGCTTCCCAAACTGATACCGACGATAACTTCCTCTCCTCCTGAGTTGTTCTTCGAACCGATGTAGATACTCGTACGTCCGCGGCGCAGTTGTAGGCAGTTCGGGGTCTCCGTACATTCCCCTCTGCGGTAAGATTACGTACAAGCCTTGCATCCTGATCTCAAATGCGGCGAGTTCCCTACCCCGCAATAGAGGGAACAGGTGTGTAGTTTCGATTTTTCGACGGACTTTCGGTATACCCGGCGTTCGGCCCAAAGTCGGATCGTTCTCAATAGTCACCAGATCGCCATCACAATCAAGTACCCGTACGAAATACACCCCGTTAAGATCTGTCGTAACCCCTTTCCGGGCGGTGTAATATGATGCCGCCCCCGCGTCAAACAGGCGGTTCCACAATTCCATTTGCGACCGCGTCCCCTTTAGAAGCGGACCCGCGTCGGACCCAGGAACGGGTGCGGCTAGAAGGCGGACAGGATTCGAATTGGCTCGAAATTCCGCCGCAGATTTCCAAGAGCGATGCTCAATATGTCTCGTCCATATCGTGTAAGTAATTGGATATTCTGTGCGAATTCCCTTTTTTGCAATAAAGAATGTCGGATGGTTCGCAACACCATTGAACGGTTTGATCTCGCGAAAATCTTCGATGGCCAGGAATCCAGCTAATATCGATCCGTCTGCCTTTTCGAATCGCCGAAACCCCTGGCTGCTCTCGTTGTTAAATACGGTGCCTGTAATGAAGAATCCGATCTTTCCGTCGGAACGAAGCCAACGGTCCACGGCCGCAAATGTAATAACGGTGGAAACGTCCGACTCGATGCCCCCTACGTACCTGTCCTCGCTGAATACGTTCATTGAGAGGCATAGTGGCTTGATGAACTTAGCGTAATCTGGTGGCAGATGGCTCCACTTTACCCACGGGGGGTTGCCCACCACGTGTGTCACCGTGCCAATGGTCGCAGCGGCGAAACGATCTGCTAGGACGGCACACCAGATGCCATCCCAGTCTTGTACGTGTAGGTCTACTAGCACTTGAATGGTAGAGGAAACGGCTTGCCGCTCGTCCGGGTCCAATCCTAGCGAATCGAATTCCGGGCCGAGCGTCGAGACTATCTGGTCCCTAGTCATCCCTAGGTCGATCAGGCGTCCCAACGCAAGAAATGTGGGGTAGAACTTTGGACTCTGGACGAATTTCTTTGGGATCAAGAACTCCTTGTAGCCTTGCTCTGTGGGTATCGTGTGGGTCAGAAAGCGACCGCCGGCGTCGCGGGCGGCATTTATTGCATCCGCCAAGAATACAGGCAACGTGACCGGCGCCGTCGGATCGAGTTTGTCCCGCAGCACAACCAGCAGGGAAGCTTTGGCCGCCAACACTGCCAGAGGGTTGATGTCCATTCCGTATAGCCCTCGAAGAAGATTCGCCGCTGGCGTGTCTGCCGGCCAAGCCTCCAAGCGACGCTTGAGTGCCTCGATCAAGAACGTGCCTGTGCCACAGGTCGGATCTAGGAGATCGTTCTCCGGCTCCCAACCAAGCGCATCCAACGCGTGACTGGCCAACCAATCAGGCGTATTAAACTCCCCAAGCGCGTGCCGCAGCTCTCGTGGCACGAAGCTCTCGTATAGGCCTTTGAACAGGTCCCGAACGGAATCCTCGGTCTTTGAGGTTAGATCAAAATCGATATCGCCCAAACTGTCGAGCATGGCTTCGAGGCCCGGCTGTATGTCCGACCAGCTGGCATCGTCAATGTACCAGGAGAAAAAGTCACCTGTGATCATATTGGTGATGCCAGCATCCGCGAACAGCTTCCCGGATTCCATCGCCCGAAGTCTATCACGGAGCGGGACCGCCACGTCGCGCACGTCCTCTGAGGGCTCCGGAAGCGAAAGCGCCGCGGTTAGCTTTGCAGCGACCGCAATATATGTGTGTAGCGAGAACAGATAGGCCGGGATATCCTCGCTATAATTCGCTCCATGAGCTGCGGATTGACGCTCAAGGAAGATTGCCAGCTTGTCGGTTTGTATCCCAACAGCCTGCCCGAACAGCCGCCTCCACTCCGTGAAAAGTAGCTTGGTCTTGTTGCTACCCGATATCTTACCCATTGCGACTGCGGCGCAAACTGCATGAAAAAGGCGCGGAAGTAACAAGGCGCCGACATCGGACTCTGGCCCAATAACGACGTCCAATATTCTCGGACTAACCACCGCCCTCCCCTTTTCACTCAGCAACCTCAAGAGGCGTTGTGCTGCGGCTACGTCAAATGAAATCAGGCGATCCCAAGCGGGTCCCGTTTCCCGGACTCTACCGAAGCTGATGTGGTTGCCGTCCCAAGCAACCATGGAATAATCGGTAATCGGGTTCCCCTCTTCCCGGGCCAAGCGGACCACGTAATCCTCTGCCTGATCTCGTGCCTTCCTCAACTCTGCACCTTCGCTCCCCCTGAAAGATCTTGGCGGTTCGTATTCGATCACGACTTTTCCGTGAACCGCATCGGCGAACTTGGTGCGTTGGTCCGCCCCGCGAAGCCTTCGCTCAAGCTGGTATGGAACCCAGGGAATACCCAACGTGCGACACGCTGCTTCGAGCTGTTTTTCTATGGCGTGCTTAAGTGCCTCCTCGTTGTCCGCCCGAGCGGCGGCAGATATCGATTCAGAGACTAGCTGGTGAGCCACTTCAGTCCAGCTGCCAATTGAGTGAGGCTGAGTCTGCGTCGTGCGCTCTTTGTGCTTCATGATAATGTGGAAGGGAATAGCAGGATCGGCCATTAATGCTTCACTAGTTCCGATAAAGGGATGGAAAATCAGACCATTACGTTCCCGACGCAAGCGCCCGTCAGGTGCTGGTGTAACGTTGAAATAGAAACGTCCTCCCGCGGGCGAAATAGAAATGTCCTCCTTTGGGATTGGCTCGCCGGGCTGTTAGGCCCGGCCTCATGGATCCCAATCTCCGGGTCAGTTCCAGGGTTCGTCCTGGACAACTCTGTGCTCGCCTCCCAGCGGACCGATCCGTGCCCCGCACCCGCAAGCGGCGACTGGTGTGTGGGGAGTTCAATCATCTGTCCGCCGACCCTGCTAGAGGTTGGCCCCGTACGGGCGGTCAAAACCGCACCGGCCGGTGAGCGCAGTCCCGGCTCCGTGATTCTGGGGCCGGATTACATGGTGGACAACCCTTATGAGAGGCTCCGGAAGCCGGTAGTCGACATGCCCCTCAACTCGTAGAATTAAGCCGGAGCTGCGATTTCGATTGCGGACGAAAATCAACCTCACCGGTACCACTCTTCCCACGGCTATGGTGTCGCAAGCACTAGCGATAACTCAAAGGCTTAGGGCCCACAAGTAGACAGCTTAAATGTGCCTTACAATCAATCCACATACCGACTAAACGCCACACTCCTCACCCTCCCCGCCCTCAGTTCAAACACCAGCGGCTCCTCCACCGCCTCCGACGGCCCGCACAGGAAAACAAGCCGCGTGGGCGACTGCTCCACCGGCTCGCCCAACACCGCGATGACGTCCCGCGCCCGCGCCCCGATCCCCAACGCCGGCCACCGCAGATACCGGTTGTCCCGCACCTCCACGTACTCGAGCAGATCCCTCGCCTCCGGATACCCCGGCTTCCACACGATCGCGGTCAGATCCGCGTAATACAGCGCCACAACGGTGTCGGTCACCGCCGGGTCGTGGCGGTTCGGAACCGTCTCCGTCCGCACGCTGTCCGGCTCCCCGAGCGCCGCACGAAACGCCTGGCGCGACTCCGCGCGGACGAGTAGCCCGCGCTCCGTGTACGCATGGCAGTCGACCGGCTCGGCGGCGACCTCGGTGATCCTGCTCGGCTCCGGGTCCAGGGCGGCGGGCTGCTGGGGCGTGCGCTTGCCACACGCGGCGAGGAGCGTGCAGGCGAGGGCAAGCGTCGTCGCCGTCCGCGTCGGAGCCTTCCTCATCGGTTCGGGCACCACAATCCAGATTCGCTCCATAGTCTCATGCCATCGACCTGGGTCGACATGGGCGTCGAGTTCTGGGGACGAGTGGATCGGAGGATGATGTTCGGTATTGGCGGGGACCTGGCGGTCTGGTCGGGTGACGGGTCGTGAACGATCAGGGCGTGGCCCGGTCCGCCGTTCCGTGCGCGGGCCGGGCCACCGACGCGCGCAAAGCTAGGAGCGCCCGGGGCGGCCGTCAATGAGGCTGGGCGGCCGCGAATGAGACGCGGCGGCCTTCAACGAGACGCCGCCGCCGTTCGGCGGGGCGCCGACGGGGCCTAGGCCGTCGGCGCCGCCCATGCCGGCGCCGCCCTTGCGCCGGTGGAGGGGATGTGTCTACCGAAAGGAAGACGAAACCCGGCGAGGAATCCTACATGGATCTAGGCCTGGAAGGATGATCTGTCGCTTTCGTCATCGGAAGCTCCCGCACCATTGGGCGCGCCCGCGACTGTAGGACGCGCGGCGGCCTCTCCTGCGGCGGTATCACCGGAGCCCGCATCACCTGCGACGGCATCACCTCCGACGGCCTCACCACCTCGGCCGTCACCACCCCCTCACCTGAGCCACTCCGAGATCCGCCCCCGCCACACCCCCGCCGCGCTCCGCACGCTCGTCTCCGTGAGCCGCACCCCGATCGACGCAAAGAACCCGAGCCCGCCGCGGCCGGAGAAGTCGATGTCCCGCAGGTTGCCGAACCGGTACCCGCCCTCGACCTCGATCTGGCCCAGGTCCACGACCGCCGCCGGGGCCGCACTCCACCGCGAGTCGCCCGTCGTCGCGACGTGCAGCAGCCGCGAATCGAGCCGCCCCCAGACGCGGCCGCGGACGTGGTGCTCGAGGCTCGAGCCGACGAAGTGCGACGTGCTCCTGACCGTGACGTCGCCGACGACCTCGTTCGTGACGCGGCTGCCGCGGACGGCGTAGCGCAGTGCGACGGAGCCCTGCGTGGTCGGGAGCCAGACGAGGTCGAGGCTGCCGATCAGGCGGGCGTTGTCGCCGGAGAGCATGGGGTCGGCGCCGGGGCCGACCTCGGGGCGGACGGTCCTGCGCCACTCGGCCTTGACCAGCGCGTTCAGCGCGTTCGAGCCCGTCGGGCGGAAGGCGACGCCGAGGAGCGAGTGGTCGCGGCGCTCGGTGCTCGTGCCGGCGCTGGTCAGGTGGTCGCTCAGGAGCCAGTCGTGCCGGGCGAGGAGTGCGACGTCCTTGCCGAGGGCGACGTCGCCCTGGGCCTCGAAGCGGTAGCCGCTGCGCACGTCGCCGTCGTAGTACTCGCCGCGGGCGGCGAACGTCCGCTCGCCGGCGGGGCCGGTGCCGTCCCAGCTCACGCCGACGCCGACCGAGAGGCGGTTGCGCTCGGTCTGCGGGAAGGGGAGGCCGCGCAGCGGGTCGGCGAGCGAGACGTCGTCGAGCCCGACGCGGCGCTCGAACTGCGACGAGAGCGCCCAACCCGCCGGGAGGCGGAGCTGCTGGTTCCACCCCAGCGTGACGCCGCGGTCTGCGTTGGCGCCGGTCGCGTTCTCGATCCCGCCCTTGAGCAGGGCGCCCTGCCACGGCTCGACGTTCAGCATGACGGAGCTGACCGACGTAGGCTGGTCGGCGTCGATCAGGCGGTGCGCCGCCTCGAGCCGGACCTGGTCGATCAGGCGCATGCTCGCGCCGAGGCCGAGCTGGCGGCGGCCAGCGGCGAGGTTCGCGTCGCCGAGCGTCTGCCGGCCCTCGGCCCAGACGGTGACCTCGGGCGAGAGGCGGGCGTTCAGCCGGGTCTGCAGCGCGCCGATCGACTCGGCGCCGGCGCGCTCCTCCTCGATCAGCCCGCCCTCGAGCGAGATCGCGCGCTCGCCGCTCTGGTGCGTCAGGCGGGCCTGGCTGCCGTGGCGCTCGACGCCGTGGTCGCGGAAGCTCTGGCGGTCGTGGCCGAGCTCGAGGCGGAGCGACTCGGTCAGGCGGAACTCGCCGCCGAGGCGCAGCTCCTCGACGTTCGAGCGGAGCCGGCTCTGCCGCTGCGACGAGAAGCCGCTCCCGACGCCCATCCACTCGCCGCGCAGCGTCGCGCGCTCCCGCCACGGCGCCCACTCGACGGCGGCGCGGCCGGCGGTGCCGACCGAGTCGGCGCGCGACTGCAGCAGCTCGAGCCCGACGCGCGCGGTGCCGAACCGGGCGTTCAGCTCGCCGCCGAAGAGGCCGGCGCCGGCGTCGCTCCCCGCGGCCGCGCCGATCGCGCCGCCGTCGTGGAGCCCGAAGACCGAGACGGAGAGCGAGTCGGCGCCGTCGAAGCCGAGCGCGCTCCCGGCGTCCACCTCGAGCCGCATCCCGCCGGTCCAGTGCCGCTCGTCGGCGTCCAGCCGCTCGACCGTCGCGACCAGGAAGTACGCGTTCCCGTGCGGGTCGCTCGCCGGGAGCAGCGTGTGCAGCAGCACCTCGCCCGTGCGGTAGTCGATCTGGTAGTCGACGTAGCGCTGCAGCTCGGTGCGCGACAGGACCCGCGCGGTGTTGTCGGCCGCGCGCACCTCGATGGCGATCCGGTCGGTCCCGGGGCGGACGCGGCCGCCCAGGCGGTACGGGCCGGAGCTGCCGTCGCCGCGGAGCTGGACCTCCTCGAAGAGCTGGCGCGTCGCGCTGCCGAAGCCGTGCCAGACGACGGCGCCGCGCTCGATCCGGGTGCTCACGCCGGTCAGCGCGCGGTCGTACGTCGTCAGCTTCCCGCCGCCGGCGAAGCCTTCGGTCCGCACGTCGCCGAACGCGATCCAGTCCTGGCCGCGCTCGATCCGGGCGCTGAGGTTGTGCGTCGAGCCGGAGACCACGCGGCGCTCGCTCCGGTCGCCCGTGACGGGGAGGAGCGTCTCGTCGAGCGGGTCGTAGTCGCGGCCGAACGCCGTGTCGTCGCGGTCGTCGCGGCGGGTGTCGTAGCTCAGCGTGAGCGACGTCGTCTCGTCCAGCGCGCCGCGCGCGACGATCGACGCGAAGCTGCCGTCCTCCGCGCCGCCGAACCCGATCCGGCCGGACATCGTCGCGAAGAGCGGACGGACCGGCGGCAGGACCGCGAGCGTCTGCTCGGCGGCGGCCCTGCCGGCCTTGAGCGCGATGCGCGCCACGCCCGCGCGGTCGCCGCCGCGCACGGGGATCCGGAGCCAGCCCTCCCGGTCGGCGCGGAGCTGCACGCCGGCCGAGGTGCGGTCGCCGTCCCGCGCCTCGACCGTGACGCCCTTCGCCACGACCGTGACGACCGGCTCGTTCACGACCGGGACGCCCCATTCGTCCAGCACGCGGACCAGGATCGTGTCGACGTCCGCGGCCTCGGCGCGCACGTACCGCGGCGCGGCGACCACCTCGAGCGTCGCCGGCGCGCCGGAGCGGTGCACGGCGATGCTGTCCCAGCGCTCCTGGCCCCAGGAGTTGACCGTGCGCACGCGGAACCGGTTCGGGCCGGGCTCGAGGTCGACGCCGATGAAGTCGATGACGCCGTCGGGGCGGGTCGTGCCTTCCCGGATCACGCCGTCCTTTCCGAACAGCGTGACCGGTCGGCCGGGCTCGCCCCTCACGCCGACGAAGACCTTCGCGACGCCGACCACGCTGCCGTCGCCGGGCGCGAAGATGTCGACGCCGGGGCCCGCGATGAGCGCCATGCGACGCTCCTGCTCGCGCTCGGCCGCGTCGCGCGCGGGTGGGACCCGGACGGGCGCGGCGCCCGTGGCCGCCGCGACGCCCGTGGCCGCCGAACCGGCCGCCGCCGGCGCCCCGGCCTTGTCTGCCGCCCCGCCCGCCGCCGCGTCGCCCGCGAACCCGTTTTCCACCGGCTTCGTCGCCACCCCCAACACCTCGGCCGGCGGGCCGGCGTGGTATTCGACCAGGACCTCGCGGGGGACGAGCCGGAAGTCGGCGCGGCCGATCGTCCAGCCGTCGAGCAGGACCTCGCGGATCTCGCCGCCGCGGTCGGCCACCTCGTACCGGTCGGCCAGGCCGAGCATGTCGATGCGGAGCGCGTAGCGGCCGGGCTCGAGGTTCTGCAGCGAGTACCGGCCCTCGGCGTCCGTGCGGACGATCTGGCCGTCGGTCGTCCAGATGTCGACACCGCCGAGCCCTTCGTCGCCCTCGTCCTGCCGGCCGTTGCGGTTGTGGTCGACCCAGACCTTGCCGATCAGCGCCCGCGACGGGAGCGCGGGGCCGCGGCGCATCCGCACCCGCGCGATCGCGGTGTCCGAGACGACCCTGCCGCGCGCGGCCTCCGCGACGGCGCGATTCACCGCGACCTCGCCCGGCGCGGAGACGGCGATCGCGGCGTAGCGGATCGCGTGCTTGGCGCCGGGGGCGAGCGGCTCCGGGAGGTAGAAGACGACGTCGTCGCCCGTGGCCTTCGCCGAGTCCGCGCCCTGGACGGTGCTCATGTCCATGACGAGGCCGTCCGGCAGCCGGTCGCGGACGACCAGGTCGTAGAGCTCGATCGGGCCGGTGTTCTCCACCTCCAGCAGGTACGGCACCGCCTCGCCCAGCGCGATCTCGAGCAGCCCGGCGCGCTTCGCGAGCGCGAGCGAGCCGTCGGCCGGGTCCTGCGCCACGGACGCCATCTGCGCCGAGACGACGACGGTGTAGCCGGCGGCGCCGATGCTGAGCGTCGCCTCGTTGCGCAGCTCCCGGTCGTCGTTCTCCGGGAGGCGGGTCAGCCGCGCGTGGATGTAGGCGAAGCCTTCCTGGCCGGGGAGTAGCGTGCCGAGCTCCCAGCTCACCCAGTCGGCGTCGGTCGCGGCGTTGCCCGGCATGGCCGAGAAGCGCGGCCTCGCGCGGTCGGGCGACGACGTGCCCCCGGCGCTTCCCGCGCCGGGCACGCCCCCCGCTCCCCCGGCGTCACGCTCCGCGCCGGCCACAGCGCCGGCGCCGCCCGCGGCGCCGGGCTGCGCGTCCCGCGACGTCGCCGACGGCTCGGGGCTCGCGCCCAGCAGCTCCAGCTCGGGGGGGAGATAGTCCGTCAGGACCGCGTTCTCGGCCCGGACGTCCGAGATGTTGCGATACCGGAGCCGGAAGGTGACCGTGTCGCCGACGTAGATCACCGAGCGGCCCGGGATCGTGATCTCGAGCGCGATCTCCGGGAGCGCGATAGCGACCTCGACCGCGTTGGACTTCGCGTTGGCCACGCCGTCGATGAGCCAGCCGTCGTTCACGATCGCGCCGGCCGTCGTGTCGGCGACGACGACGGCCCGGAACGAGACGGCGCGCTCCTCCTGCGGCTGGAGCACCCCGACCGGGACCGTCAGGACCTGCCGGCCGTCCTCGAGCGGGAGCAGCGTGTACGCGTCATCGTGCAGCGAAACGTCCTCGCGACGGACGGTGCCCGGCACGAAGCGAATCGACGCGGGGAGCGTGTCGACCAGGACCGTGCCCGTGCTCGGCGCGTGGCCTTTGTTCCCGGCCACGAACGTGTAGCCGATCGTGTCGCCCGTGACGACCCGCCGCCGGTCGGCGGAAAGACCGAGCCGGGCGACGGGGACGACCATGCAATTGCCCGCCGTGACCAGCGAACCGAACGGGTTGTCCTCGGGAAGGAGCGGGTTCGAACGGGGCCGGGTGGTGCCGTCGGACTCGCCGTCCCGGGACGGCATGATGGTGCATCGCCGCCAGAGGCGGAACGCGGTCCGGACGCTGTCTGCCACGCCGTTCGGAGCCCGGTAGAAGGCCTCGGCGCGGCTGTCGATGGGGAAAAGCCCCTCCACGTCCTGTGCGCGCGCGGGGATCGCGGCCCACAGGACTCCCAGGAAGGAGGCGGCGGCCACCCGGCAGGCGATGCCTGCCAGGCGAGCCGCGCGCCTCTCGACCTGCTCGCGTTTGGAACGGCGATACGACATGCCGCGTTCCAACGGATCGAAGGGGATCAGGCGATAGGACTACCTGGCTGCTTACCTCACCCTCACCTCGATCCAGAACACGCCGGTCTCGCCGGGTGCCATGGGTCGCGGATCGTTGCCGCCGTCCACGGGCTTGATCGTGACGACCGTCTCGCCGTTGCCGTTCGTGCCGGTCGTGATGGACCACGTGCCGGTGTTGCTCGCGTCCTCGTCGGTGCCGAGGAGCTCGAGCGCGTCGGGGATCACGTCCTCGATCGTCACGTCGACGGCGTCGGCGCCGTTCGTCTCGGCGTTCGTCACCGTGATCCGGTACCAGATCGTCGCGCCGGGGACGACGCCGCCCGCGGCGATCGGATCGCCGTTCCGGGTCTGGAACGCCTGCTTCGTGATCGAGAGCGACGGCCGGACGACGCGGACCTGGGTCTGCGCGCTGTCGCTCACGTCGTCGTCGTCCGCGGACGCGACCTCGAAGATCAGGTCCTCCGTGGTCCCCGCGGCGGCGGCGGCGGCGACCGTGTAGGTCACCGTCACGTCGACCGACTGGCCGTTGTTGAGCGTCAGGCTCCCGCTAGTCGGGCCGCCGGTCAGGTTCGTGCCGGCCACGCTGACGATCGAGACGTTGGCGCCGGGGTCGACCGACAGGGTCCAGGTGAAGTCCGAGCCGCTCGCCTTGTTTTCGACCGTGAAGACCGCCTGGTACTGCTGGTTCACGTCGGCCGGGTTGGCGGTCGGCAGGCGCTGCTGCGTCGCGTCCTGGGCCGTGACGGCGACGTCGTAGACGTACTCCGGATCGAGCGTCGCATCGCCCGCGTCGACGCTGTCCGATTCCTGCGGATCCCGGCCGGACGTCGCCGTCACCTCGAGCTTCGCGGCGGGGTCGAAGTCGGGGTCGAGATCGAAGCGGACGTAGAACACCAGCTCGGTGTTCTCGCTCGGCGTGCCCTGGGGCGTGTCCCAGCCGCCGTTGTTGCCCACGTAGTCCCGGTGCTGCTGGGCCTGGGCGAGGAGGGTGTTGAAGTCGACGAGGCTGAGCCAGTCGCCCTCGGCGGCGTTGTCCGGGTGCACCAGGCTGAACCCGGTCACGGTGATCCCCGCGCCGGCGTTCGCGCTCACCTGGAAGTAGTCATCGTCGTTGCCGAGGTTGGTGATCGTGTACTCGATCCAGTTGCCCGTGCCGGGGCTCTTCGGCTGGGGCTTGTTCGTCGCCGCGATCTCGACGCCGGCCACGAACGCCACTTCCAGCTCCACCGACTCCGAGACCGGGTCGTACGCGTTCTCGTTGGCGTCGGTGAAGGTCACCGTCGCCGTGTTCACGATCTTCGTCCCTGCACGCGTCGGCGCGCCGTTCTCGGGCAGCTGCGCCCACGCCTCCGTCGCCGGCGCCATCGCCAGCGCGACCGCTACCGCCGCGGTCTTGATCAGACTGAGTCGCACTCGAGTAGCTCCCTGGTTGAACGTGACTAGCGGTTGCCGCGGTTCGCGCGGCTAGTTGCTGCTGCCGGCCGGCGTGGCCGTGTCCCCCGTCGTGAGCCGCGCCTCGAACGAGGCGACGACCTGGGCGCCCGGCTGGACCTCCGTCTCGACGGTCCAGCGGACGTCCGTGTACATCTCCGGCGGCGCGGGGCGGCGTATCTTCCTGCCGTTCTCCTCGACCTCGATCGTCGGCTGCTCCGACCACGTCGCGCCGCCGTCGATCGAGTACTCGACCCGCGCGCTCCCCCCGCGGAACGTCGCCGAGCCGCCCACGAAGCGGAGCCCCTCCGCCAGCGGGTTCTGCAGCACCACGTTCCGCACGGGACCGGTGGTCGGGTTCGTGAAGGTGAGGGTGTAGCGGACTAGGTCTCCGCTCCGGACCCGCTCGTCGGCGCGCGGCCTGCCTCGAGCCGCTTCTTCCGCCGCGGTCCGGTTCTCGGCCGTGATCACCAGCGCATCACCCCCGGCCGGCTGCTGCGCCGCGGCTCCGGCCGCCGACGCCAGCAGCAGGGTGAGCACCAGCACCATCCAGCGCGTCTTCGCCATTCTCGGTCCTCCCACGGGTCTGTGCCGCGCCAAGAGCGGAGTCGGTCGCGCTCGCGGCATGCGCAGGCCGCCCTTGCCCGTGCGAATCGAGTCGATTCGCACGGGGGCCATCGTCGTCGTCGACCACGGAACCCTTGCTCGCTGGGCAATTCTTGCCGGGTCTTGGGCGCGTGTATGTTAAGTCAAAGGTTTCCAATAGCTCTTACATGCCAATGGAGACTCAATGGAGAGTTGGGCGATACCGTCCGGAAACTCCGCGCGCCCCGGTCGCCTCCCGGCGTCGGGGCGCCGGCCGGTGTGGCTTTACGAGAGGAGACCCGCGATCGAAGGGGATTCGAGGGACGGTGAGCCGTTGCGGCTCGGCGGGTGGTTCAAGTAAACTTCTTGTGGTGCCGAATCTTGGAATTGGCGACACGCCGGTCCGGCTCCGGCCACGAGCGCAAGAAGTAGTACCAAACGATCGCGATGTTGCGAATTCGCCTGCTCGGGACGCCCGAGATCGAAAGCCGGCCAGATTCGGTAGCCGCCAACGTAGTAACCAAGCCCAAACGCCTGGCCCTCCTGGCGTATCTCGTCGTTGCCCAACCCCGTGGCTTCCATCGTCGCGACACCCTCCTCGCGCTGCTCTGGCCGGAGTTCGAGCAGCAACGCGCGCGCGCGGCGTTGAGCCGGACCCTCTACGAGCTGAAGCGCGACCTCGACGACGACACGATCGTCACGCGCGGCCACGATGAGATCGGGGTCGACCGCGAGAAGATCTGGTGCGACGTGGTTGCCTTCGAGGAGGCGATCGCGCAGGGGAACCTGCTCGCCGCGATGGATCTCTATCGCGGCGATTTCCTGAAGGGCTTCTACGTCTCCGGTTCGCCCGACTTCGAGCACTGGCAGGAGCGGGAGATCTACCGGCTGCGGGAGATGGCGATCCGCGCGGCGCTGCACCTCTCGTCGACGATGGGGGATGCGCCGCGGTGGGCGCGGAAGGCGCGGGAGATCGACCCCGCCAATGAGCGGACGCTGCAAAACTTGCTGATCGTTCTGGATGCCGCGGGCGAGCGCGTCGCCGCGCTCCGGGAATACGACGCATTCGCCCGCCACCTCGCCGCCGCCTTCGGCGCCGAGCCCTCGCCCGACACCGTCCGGCTCGTCGAGATGATCCGCGGGCGCGCGCCGACGGACGTTCAGGGCTCGGAAAACGGCGATGGCCCGGCGGTCCTCCCCGCCGCCGGCGTCGCCATTCCCCCGCCCGACGCCTTGTCCGTGCGGGCCGCGGCAGGACCCAGTGGGCGGGATGGCCAGCCGGCCGCCGTATCCGTGGTGGAGACATTCGCCGCCGGACCACCGGACGCCGCGGTCGACCGGCCGGGCGGCAGGCCGGAGCAGCCAGGCGGCGGTTTGGCGCGGCCGGACGGCGGCCGGCTCCGTCGCCTGTTCGCCCAGCGAGCCCCCGTCCTGGGGTTCCTCGGCGCGCTCCTCCTCGCGCTGGTCGCCTTCTCCGTCGTCTGGTTCAGGCCATCTCCGCCGCAAGCCCCGCTCAACAACATGGTCGTGGTGCTCCCGTTCGAGTACCGCGGCGCGCCGACGTTCGCGTACCTGGGCGAGGGCGTCGCGAGCACGCTGGCCGCGGACCTGGCCACGCTCCCCGGCCTCGAGAGCGTCGACCCGAGGATGACGCTCACGACGGTCGCGTGGGATGCGGCGCGCCCCCGCGGCCCGGGCGATGGAGCGTTCCTCGCCCAGAGTCTCGATGCCGGGATGTTCGTGATGGGCGACATCGTCGAGGCCGGCGGCAGGGTGCGCATCAACGCGGCGCTCTACGACACCCGGACGTTCCGGGAGCCGAGGACCACGGTGAGCGTCGAGGGGCGCGTCGACGACCTCTTCGAGCTCATCGACGAGATCGCGTTCTCGCTGTTCCGGGACGCGGCGGGCGCCGAGGCCAGGCTCGACATCGCGGAGGCGGGCACCCGGTCGCTGGTTGCGTTGGAGGCGTACGTCGCGGGCGAGCGCGCCTTCCACCTGGGCCGGTTCGGCGAGGCGCAGTACCACCTCCAGCGGGCGCTGCGGGCCGATACGACGTTCGCGCTGGCCGCGCTCCGGCTCAGCCAGGCGGCGAACTGGACCGGCGCGGACTGGCTCGCGCGTCTCGCCGCCGACGCGGCGGTCCGCCACGGCGACCGGCTCTCCGAACGCCAACGGATGTTCTCGACCGCGTGGCGGTCGTACGTCTGGGGCGCGGGCGCGGACGCCGAGCGCGGCTACCGCACGCTGCTGGCCACCGACAAGCTCAACGCCGACGCCTGGTTCTACTTCGGCGAGACGATCTTCCACTGGGGTCCGACCTACGGCTGGCGCCGGTCGGAAGCGGCGCACGCCTTCGACCGCGCGCTCGAGCTCGATCCCGGCAACATCGCCGCGATCGTGCACCGCGGCCGGCTCGCGGCGGCGGAGGGCGACCTCGACACCCTGAACGACCTGACCGAACGGCTCCGTCGCATCGCGCCGACCAGCGACCACACGCTCGAGCTGCGCGCGCTCAGCGCCTGGGCCGCCGGCGACACCGCCGAGCAGCGGCAGATCCTGGTCGAGCTGCGCATGGTCTCGCACTCGACGCTCTGGCAGATCACGATGTCGGTCGCGGTCAACTCCGGCGCGCCGGGCGCCGCCCTCGCGCTCGTCCCGCTCCTCTACCCCTCGCCCGACCCGCGCGCCGGCGACCCCAACGGCCACGTCCAGGCGCGGATCCTGGCCGCGATCCTGGAGGCCGCGCACGGGCGGTTCGCGGCGGCCAACGAGTGGCTCGACTCGGTGGCCGCGATCGACCCCGGCCGCGCGCTCGAGTACCGCGGCGCGCTCGCGATCCAGCCGTACGAAACGCTCGGCGCGCGGTCCCGCGACGCATTGCGCACGGCGATCGAGCGGTACCGGCCCGATCCCACCGACCGCGCGATGAAGCCGCTCAACCGCGAGGTGGCCCCGACCCTCTACGGGATCCTGGCCGCGCGGTCCGGCGACGCGGCCGGGCTGAGACGCGCGCTGAACGCGCTCGCCGAGCCGACGAGCCGCGACTACGGCGTGCAGCTCCACCTCAACAGTGTGCGCGCCGCCGCGCTCGTCCGCGCCGAGGCCGCCCGCGCCGCCGGCAACCCCG
>CALBZE010000042.1 GCA_937889645.1 uncultured bacterium | reverse complement strand
CAGCGCCGCGCGATCCTGAGCCCGGCGGCGCGGCTGCAGATCGTTGCCGGCGCGGGCTCGGGGAAGACCGAGGTCCTCGCCCGCCGCGTCGTGCGGCTGCTGGTCGAGGGCGTCGACCCGGCGAGCATCATCGCGTTCACGTTCACGGAGAAGGCGGCGGCGGAGCTCAAGGCCCGCATCGAGACGCGGGCGGCCGAGGCCGATGAGCGTTTCCGTGAACTGCCGCCGGTGGGTCGCGGGCTCTTCATCGGCACGACGCACGCCTGGGCGCTGCGGGCGCTCCAGGAGCTGGGCGGCGCGTACGAGCTCGCCGACGCGCTGTCCGAGGAACAGGAGTGGGCGCTCGTGTACCGCGTCGCGCGCCGGCTCGGCGTCGTCGACCTCTACGCCGAGCACGTGGGGCCGACCGGGAAGATCTCGGTCGCGCAGGCGGTCTCGATGTTCCTGCGCAGCGCCGAGGTCGTCTACAACGAACGGCTCGAGCGAGAGACCGCTCGGGCGGCCGCGCCCCGCTTCGCCGAGGTCCTGGAGCGTTACGAGTGGCTTCTCGGCGAGATGCGCCTCATGCCGTTCCGGGTGATGATCGGGCGCGCGGCGGACGAGCTCGCGCCGGGCGGACGGCTGTACGAGCGGCTACAGGGCCGCATCGCGCACGTCTTCGTGGACGAGTACCAGGACTTCAACCGCGCGCAGGAGACGCTCCTCGAGCGTCTCGCGGCGCTGGGCGCCGCCATCACGGTCGTGGGCGACGACGACCAGGCGATCTACCAGTGGCGCGGCGGCGACGTCTCCCTCTTCCTCTCGTTCGCGCAGCGGTTCAATGCGGCCGAGCGCGTGGAGCTGGGCGAGAACCACCGCTGCCGGCCGGAGATCGTGGACTTCGCGCGGGTGCTGGCCGAGAGCCTGGCCCAGCGGCTGCCGAAGCAGCTCACGGCTGCGCGCAAGCCGGCGCCGCCAGGCGCGGTGGAGCTGTTCGTCGCGTCGACGCCGGAAGCCGAGGCCCAGACGATCGCCGCACGGATCGAGAAGCTGATCGCCGCCGGCCACGCGCCGGGCGACATCGCCGTGCTCTACCGCTCGACCCGCACCTCGGCCCGGCCGCTGGTCGAGGCGCTCCGGGCGCGGGGCATCCCCGTCCAGGTCGTGGGCCACGGCTCGCTCCTCACCCGACCCGAGATGGCGCTCGTCGCGCGGCTCTTCGTCTACTGGGCCGGCCGCACGTGGTACCCGAACGGGGAAGGCCGGCCGGAGGTCGTGACACGCGAGGCGCTCGAGGTCGAGATCCAGGCGGTCACGGGGCTGGACGCGGAGCGGGCGCGGGCGGCGATGGATACGCTCGAACGGCTGGGCGAAGGGCTGCGACGGGAGGGAGTCCCGGACATCGTCGCCGTCTTCAACGAGATCCTGGCGATCCTCGGGCTTCCGGGCCAGGGCGACGACGCCGCGGCGCGCGAGCTGGGGCTCGGGCAGATGTCGGAGCTCCTCACCGCGTTCGATCACCTCGTCCGACGTGCGGCGCCGGACGCGCTGTACCGGGAGACGACGGGGCCCGGCGCGGCCGAGGGTGCGGAGGACGCGATGCTCGCCGCGGACCGGGAAGACAGCGTGTGGGGCTTGGCGCTCGGTGCGGGCTCGGCGGACGGGGCGTTCGGCGCCGCCCGTCCCGGTCTCGTGCTCGGCCCGACGCGCGGCGAGGCCTATTTGATGCGCCTCCGCGCGTTCCTCGAGGAGTTCGCCGGCCGCGCGGCGGAGGAGGCGCCGGCCGAGTGGGAGCAGACGGCCGGTGCGGTGCAGGTCCTCACGATCCACCAGTCGAAGGGGCTCGAGTTCCCGATCGTGTTCGTGCCGTCGCTGGTCGAGGGGCGGCTGCCGTCGAGCCGGCTCGGTCGTCCCCAGGAGTGGTACCTGCCGGACACGCTCTTCGACCGCGCGCGCTACGAGGGCGAGGAGGACGACGAGGCGCGGCTGCTGTACGTCGCGCTCACACGGGCGAAGGAGCTGCTCGTCGTGAGCTGGTTCGAGCAGTACAGCGAGAACCGGCGCGCGGCGGTCTCCCGGTTCCTCACCGGCGCGTTGAAGCCCGCACTCCGCGGGGTCCGGCGTTTCGGTGACGTCGCGCCCCTCGCGGCACCAGGGCCGGCCGTTCGCACCGAGCCGCCGACGCTCGACTTCTCGAGTCTGGTCGCGTACGCGCAATGCGGTTACCGCTACCGCCTGCAGCACGTGTGCGGCTTCCAGCCGTTGCTCGCGCGGGAGCTGGGGTTCGGCAAGCTGCTGCATCACCTGATCGCGGAGCTGGCGCGTGCGGGCGCGGCGGGAAGGAGGGCGCAGCCGGGCGACGTGGAGCGGCTGCTCGAGCGCTCGTTCTACCTCCCGTTCGCGGGGCGGGAAAAGCGGGCGGCGTTGCGCGAATCGGCGCGCCGGCGCGTGGAGGCGTACGTGCGCCGGCACGGCGACGAGCTCCTGCGCACGATCCAACCCGAGGCGCGCTTCGAGGTCCCGCTGGCCGCAGCGCGCGTGCGCGGCCGCATCGACCTGCTGCTGCGGGCGGAGGAGAACGGGAACGGCGCGCGGGTCGAACTCGTGGACTTCAAGACGACGTCGAACCGCCCGCCCGCGGAGATCCACGTCAACCAGCTCCGCCTGTACGCGGCCGCCGCAGAGGCGATGGGCCTCGAGCCCGTGCGCCTCGCGATCCACGACTTGGACGCCGACGGCGGCGGCCGCCAGCCCGTCCCCCAGGACGACGCCGCCCGCGAAGCGTTCCGAGAACGACTCGAGGCGTGGGCGGAGGGGATCCGCACCGGGCGGTTCGAGCCGCCGGAGAATCGGGAGGTGGTGTGTCCCGGGTGCGATTTCAGGCAGTTTTGTAGGTATGCAGGGTGATCTTCGATTCCGAGGAGAGAGCGTCTCTCTCACTCGAGAAGTCATGGACAGCGCGGGGCAGCGAGGTCATCGCTGCCCCGTTCTTCCGCCGATCGCGGGGCGACGCTCAGTTGAAGCGAACGCGCTCGAATCCCAGCTCCGCGAACAAGACCTCCCAATAACGTCTGACCTGATCGGCATTGGGCCGATTCGCGAGACCTTCGGTCAGGACGCGAACTTCCACGCCGGAAAAACGGCTGGGATCGACGTTCATCTCACGGCGAACGAATTCCAGATCCGCCCGGGCCCACTCTTCGGCCTCCGCATAGCTTCGGGGCGGCCGAGCGTCGAAGTCGCGACGCCCTGGGCCCGTCATGCTCTCGTACATGTCACTGAAATAGTAGTGAAGCGCCCCGATTTTCTCGGAGACCTGCTTACTTGAGTGGCACCGGTTCCGG
>CALBZE010000041.1 GCA_937889645.1 uncultured bacterium | reverse complement strand
AGAACGATGCGAACGGATGAGGCGGTCGAGCGGGACGAGGATCGTCAGATCGTGAACGTGCGGGTGATCGACGGTCCGCGGCGCCTGGTCTACGAGGCGTGGACCGATCCCCGGCATCTGGCGCGGTGGTTCGGTCCACACGGGTTCAGCATCACGACGCACGCGTTCGAGTTCCGGCCGGGCGGCGTCTGGGAGTTCGACATGCACGGGCCGGACGGGACCAGCTACCCGAACCGGGTCGAGTGGCGGGAGATCGTGCCGGGGGAGCGGATCGTGTACCGGCAGGGGAGCCGTGCGGACGACCCGGACGCCTTCGAGACGACGGTCACGTTCGCCGATCGGGACGGCGGCACGGAGATCACGCTCCGGTCGCTCTTCAAGACGAAGGCGCAGCGGGATTACGTCGTCGAGCACTTCCGCGCCGACGAGGGCGGCCGGCAGACGCTCGAGCGGCTGGGCGCGTACGTCGCCGAGCTGGTGTCGGTCGGCGCCTGATTCTGGGGCACGGGCGCCCGCCTCCGCGCGTCGGCGCCCGCCTCCCATCTCCGCCCTTGCCCCATCGCCCCCGTTCGCGTTACGCTTGGGAACCCTCACGATCCGAGCATACCCGGGGCGCCGAAGCGTGGCCGTGCCGGCAGGCCGTCCGCGGGGCGCTCGTCGTGCTCGGACGGCGATGGACCCCAACCCCATGGAGGCCATCATGTCGACGTCTCGTCGTGACTTCCTGGCCACCTCCCTCACCGCGCTCGTCGGCGCGGCCGTCGCCCCCGCGGCCCTTGCCCGCCCCGGCCTCGCCCGCGTCCTGCTGCGCCCGACGCAGGAGCCGGTGTTCACGTCGATCCGCCGTGGCGTCGGCTATTTCACGATGCGCGGCGGCACGATCGGGTACCTGATCAACAGCGACGGCGTCGCGGTCGTGGACACGCAGTTCCCGGAGCCGGCGGAGACGTTCCTGAAGGGGCTGACGTCGCGGGCCGGGGATCGCCCGGTCGACGTGCTCCTCAACACGCACCACCACGGCGACCACACGGGCGGGAACCGAGTGTTCCGCGGCGTGGCGCGTCGCGTGGTCGCGCACGAGAAGGCGGCGGAGCACCTGCGCAACCCGCCGGGCGGCGGCCGGGCGCCTGAAGACCAGCTGTTCCCGGACACGACGTACTCCGACACCTGGTCGATGGACGTCGGCGACGAGCGGATCACGGCGCGGTACTACGGCCGCGGGCACACGAGCGGCGACTCGGTCATCACCTTCGAGCGCGCGAACGTGGTGCACATGGGCGACCTGATGTTCCACAAGCGACACCCCGTCGTCGACCGCCCGGCCGGCGCCACGATCCGGAACTGGATGACGGTGCTGCAGCGGACCGTCGAGGCTCACGACGCCGACACGGTCTACATCTTCGGCCACGCGAACACGGGGTACCCGGTCGTCGGGAGCCGCGCGGAGCTCGAGGGCTTCCGCAACTACCTCGAGGCGCTGTTGGAATTCGTCGAGGCGCAGGTCCGCGCCGGCCGCTCGCGCGACGAGATCCTCGCCACGCCCGGCCCGCTGCCGGGGTTCGAGGAGTACGGCGAGTTCGGCCGGCCCAACCCGCGCGGCGCGCTGCAGTGCGCGTACGAGGAGGTGATGGAGGGGCGGGCGTAGGGGGAAGGTGCGCAGCGGCCGGTGCCTGGAGGCGGGCGCCGGCGAGCGCGCGACCGACCCGCGGGCGCCCGGTGCCGGCGAGCGCACGAGCGGCGCACGCGTGCCGATGAGGCGACGTCGATCGGTATTCGTGCGACGTCGCCTCCGCGTTTTCAGGTCGTCCCCACCGCCAGCGTCGCTTCTATGGTCCGTGCGAACCGCTCCGCCGCTTCCGGCGCCCAGGCCAGGAACAGCGACGGCTCGAGCGCCTCGAGCTCCATGACGCGGAACGTGCCGTCCACGACGCACCCGTCGACGCGGGCGTAGAGCCAGTCGCCGGGGATGCAACGGAGCGCGGCGCGGGCGACGGCGAGGATCGCGTCGTCTGGCCGGGCGGCGACGGCGCTCCCGCCGTGGTCGGTCTGCACGCGGAAATCGCCCGCGCCCGGGCGCTTCACGACCGCGTGGCTGAACTCCCCGCCGAAGAACACGAGCGACCACTCGCCATCGACGACGATCTCGGGGAGGAACGGCTGGATCATGACGCGCTCCCGCGACGCGATCGCGCGGAAGCGGGGCTCGTCGTCGGCGGCGCGGGCGCGCGACGTCCGCCACGTCTCGTGGGCGTTGGCCGAGACCACCGGCTTGACCACCGCCTCATCCCACCCCGCCTGCTCCAGCAACTCGGCGAGCGCGGCGGTCTCGCCGGGCTCGCCCCAGCGCGTCGGGACGACCGGCACGCCGGCGGCCTCGAGCGCGCGGAGGTACGACTTGTCCGAATTCCAGCGGACGACGGCGGGCGGGTTCCGGAGCAGCGTGCCCGTCGCCTCCAGCCGTGCGACCCACCCGAGGAACTCGTCCCTGCGCAGGTGATAGTCCCAGCAGGAGCGGAGGATCACTGCATCGTAGGCCGTCCAGTCGACGTCGGGCGCGTCCCACACGACGGGCTCGGCGCGGATCCCGCGCCGCGCGAGCGGGTCCAGGAGCAGGCGGTCGTCGCCGTCGAGTTCGGGTGCGAGCGAGTAGGTCGCGAGCGCGATGCGGGGCGCGCCCGGCTTCGTGTATCCGTCCATGTTGCTGTCGTCGTCCGGAACGGCCGCCGGAGGTCGGGCCGGCGGCCGGCGCGCGTGAATGCGGTTGCCGGCCGGCGCGCGTGAGTGCGACCGCGGCCGTCGCGCGCGAACGCGGCCGCCGGCCGCGCTATTACCACGGCGACCCCGGGTCCGGTTCCGACCCCGCCCGGCCGCGTTCTTGCACGCACGCCGACCCCGGGTTCTACCGCGGTGGCAACGATGACGACGGCCGTACCGACCGGGATCACGCCCGCGCTGATGTTGGCGCTGATCACGATCCTCGCGCCCCGGGCGCATGCGCGGCAGGCGATCGAGCTGTCGCTCGAGGAGGCGCTGGCCCGGGCCGAGGCGACGAGCGAGCCGCTCGTCATCGCCGAGGCGGGTCTGCTGCGCGCACGTGGCGAGGAGCTTCGGGCGCGGAGCGCGTACTTTCCGCAGATCACGGCGTCGATCGCGTACACGCGAACCTTCGCTGACGAGTTCAGCGGGCTGGGTGGGAACGGCGGCGCGCCGCCGGACGCGGGCGGTGGGGAGCCGCCGGGCGGGGCGTGCGGGATCTTCGTCGCCGACACGACGCTCCCGCTGGCCGCCCGCGTCGACACGCTCGAGCGCGTCGTCGAGTGCCTGGCGGACGCGTTCGCGCGGCCGGGCGGGCCGGGCTTCCCGCCGGACCTGAGCTCCCTCTTCGGCGACGGGTTCGGCCCTTTCGGCAGCCCGAACCGCTACGACGCATCGCTCTTCGTTTCGCTGCCGATCTACACCGGCGGCCGGCGAGTCGCGCAGACGCAGATCGCCGAGGCCGGGCTGCGCGCGGCGGAGGTCGAGCTCCGCGCCCAGCGCGCCCAGCTCGTCTTCGACGTCACGCAGGCCTACTTCGACGCGCTCCTCGCCGCGCGCCTCCTCGACATCGCCGAGCAGACGCTGGCGCAGGCCGAGCGGACGCTCGCCGTCACCCTCGTCGCCGTCGAGGCCGGCGACCAGGCGGAGTTCGACGCGCTCCGCGCCCGCGTCGCGCGGGACAATCAGCGCGCGGAGATCGCGCGACGCCGCGCCGAGCGCGACGTCGCCTTCGCCCGGCTCCGCACGCTCGTCGGGATCCCGCTCGCGCAGCCGATCGCGCTCACGACCGAGCTGGGCGACGAGGTCCCGCCCGCGGTCGCGAAGCGCGCGCCCGACCCCGCCGGCCCCGACACCGTCGCCCGGCTCCGCTCGACGGTCCGCCAGGCCGCTGAGGCGGTGCGCGTGCAGGAAGGGCTGCTCGAGATCGCCCGCGCCCAGCGCAGGCCGCAGATCACGCTGACCGGCCAGTTCGGGCAGGTCGCCTTCCCGAGCGAGATCGTCCCGCGCCCCGCCGACTTCATCACGACCGCATCACTCACGATCGGCGCCGAGATCCCGATCTTCACCGGCGGCCGGATCCGCGCCGACGAGCTCATCGCCCGCGCCGACCTCCGGGAGGCCGCCGCCCGTTACGACGAACTCCTCGACCTCGCCGCCGAGGACGCCCGCGCCGCGATCGAGCTCCTGGAGGCCGCCCGCGCCGCGTTCGACGCGACCGGTAGCACGATCGAGGAGGCCCGGCGCGCCTACGCGATCGCGGAGCTGCGCTACCAGGAAGGCGTCGCATCGCTCCTCGAGCTGACCGACACGCGCCTGCTGCTGGAAGAGGCGCTGGTCAACCGCGCCATAGCCGCCCGGGACCTCCAGGTCGCCCAGACGCGGCTGATCCTCCTGCCGGATCTGCCGTTGCCGCTGGGCGAGCGCGTCGCGACGGCGTTCCAGGCGTCGCCGTCGGGGACTGCGCTGCCGGCGGGGACACGGGCGGGCGGGGCGGTCTCGCGGGCGACGGGGACGCGCGGCCTGCCGCGCATGGGCGGGATCGTTGGCCCGGCGGGCACCGGGGCGGTTCCGGGCACGGGGGGCACTGGGGTGACCGGGACCACGCCGGGCGCCGGGACCGGAGCGCCGACCGGAACCGCGGGCCCGAACGGCGCGGCGGGTTCCACCGGCACCGAGGGCGGAAATGGCGCGGCGGGCCCCACCGGCGCCGTGGGTCGTAACGGCGCCGCCGGCTCCCCACGCCCCGCCACCCCGCCGCGCCCCCCCCCCCCCCCCCCCCCCCCCCCGCCCCACCACCCCCGACTCCGCCCCCGCGCCCCCACGCGGCGGAGGCTCCTGATGCCGGGCCCCCGGCGAAGCCGCCCGCGCGCCCGTAAACCCAATCCGCCCGCGCGGCCGCGGAAGCCGGGCCGGAGCGGCCGGCGGCCGTTCGCCTGGAAGAACGCACCGCGCCCGCCGCGCGCGCCCGGCATCGCGCTCGCCCTCGTCGTGACGCTCGCGCCCGCCTGCCGCGGCGACGAGCCGCCGCCCGAGCCCGGGCCCGTCGAGGTCGCGCCCGAGAACATCGCGATCGCCCGGCGCACCACGATCGAGACCGGCCCCTACGTCTCCGGCGCACTGCGGCCGCGGCTCGAGGCCGTGCTGCGCGCGGAGCTGGCCGCGCAGGTCGCGGCGACGTACGCCGAAAAGGGCGACGTCGTCACCGCCGGGCAGCTCCTCGCGCGCCTCGATGCCCCCGAGCTGCACGACGCGCTCGCCTCCGCCCGGCGCGCCGTCGCGACCGCCGAGCAGGCCGCGGCGTTCGCGCGCACGAACGTGCGGCGGGCGCAGGTGCTCTTCGAGGCAGGCGGCGTCGCGCTCCGCGACGTCGAGGCCGCGCGCCTCGAGCTGGCCAACGCCGAGGCTCGGCTCGCCGAGGCCAGGAGCGCGCTCGCCCAGGTCGAGGAGCGGATCGCGGACACCCGGATCCGCGCGCCCTTCGACGGCCGCATCGCCGAACGCCACGTCGGCGCGGGCGACGTCGTCCAGCCCGGCATGGACCTATTCACCGTGATCGACCCGACGACCATGCGCCTCGAGGCGCAGATCCCCGCCGACGCGCTCGGCGCCGCCCGCGTCGGCGCGCCGGTCCGGTTCCGCGTGCGCGGCTACCCGGAGTTCACGTTCGACGGGACCGTCTCCCGCGTCGGGCCGGCCGCAGACTCGGCGACGCGGCAGATCGAAGTCGTCGTCACGATCCCGAACGCCGACGGCGGCCTCGTCGCCCAGCTCTTCGCCGACGGACGGATCGAGAGCGAGGTCCGCGAGGGGATCGTGATCCCCGAGGACGCGGTCGACGAGAGCGGCGCCGGGCCGTCGGTCCTGGTCGTGCGCAACGGGCGCGCCGTTCGCGTCGACGTCGTGCTCGGCCTGCGCGACGAGCGCGCCGCCGTCGTCGAGGTCACCGCCGGGCTCGTCGACGGCGACACCGTCCTCGTCGGCACGGCCCGCGCGGTGACCGAGGGGACGCCCGTCGTCGTGGTGCGCGGACCGCGGCCGCGCTGACGGTGCCGAGGGAGGCGACGTGTTCATCTCCGACTTCGCGATCCACAAGCCGATCGTCACGATCGTCTCCATGATCGCGCTCGTCGCGTTCGGGGTCTACGCGCTGCTCCAGCTCGAGACCGACGAGTTCCCGGACGTGCAGGCGCCGATCGTCGTCGTCACGATCCCGTACCCCGGCGCCGACCCGACCGTCGTCGAGCGCGAGGTCGTCGAGCCGGTCGAGGAGGCGATCCGCGGGATCGACGGCGTCGACGAGGTCGAGTCCAGCGCGACGGATGGCTTCGCCGTCATCACGGCGACGTTCGTCTTCGAGAAGGGTGTCGAGCAGGCCGCACAGGACGTGCGCGACGAGCTGTCGGCGATCCGCGGCGAGCTGCCGCAGGAGATCGAGGAGCCGATCATCCGCCGCTTCGACCCCGCCGACCTGCCGATCGTCTCGTTGACCCTCTCATCCGAGACACGCACCCAGGCCGAGCTGACGCGCCTCGCCGACCCCGGGATCACGAGCGAGCTGCGTGGCGTGCAGGGCGTCGCACAGGTCAACCTCGTCGGCGGCGCGGAGCGCGAGCTCACGATCCTCGTCCGCCCCGACGCACTGGCCGAGGCGCGCGTCGGGATCGACGAGGTCGTGCAGGCCGTCCAGCTCCAGAGCCTGGCCGCGCCCGTCGGCCGCATAACCGGCGCCCTGCGCGAGCGCGCGATCCGCCTCGAAGGCCGCATCAAGCGACCCGAGGACTTCCTGCGCATCGCCGTCGCCCGGCGCAACGGCGGTACGATCCGCCTCGGCCAGCTCGCCGACGTCGTCGACGGCGCCGAGGAGCCCCGCTCGCTCGCCTTCTTCGACGGCCGGCCCGCCGTCGGGATCGAGGTGATCAAGGCGAAGGGTGCGAGCACGACGACCGTCGCCGACCGGATCCTCGAGCGCGTCGACGCGATCGCGCGCACGCTCCCGCCCGACGTCCGGCTCGACATCGTGCAGAACGCCGGCGACCGCGTGCGCGAGTCCGTCGCCGACGTCCAGAGGGCGTTGATCGAGGGCGCGATCCTCACCGTCCTCGTCGTCTTCGTCTTCCTCAACTCCTGGCGCAGCACGGTCATCACCGGACTCGCGCTCCCGATCAGCGTGCTCTCCGCGTTCGTCGCCGTCTGGGCGTTCGGCTTCACGCTCAACACGATGTCGCTCCTCGGCCTCTCGCTCGCCATCGGGATCCTGATCGACGACGCGATCGTGGTGCGCGAGAACATCGTGCGGCACATGGAGATGGGGAAGGACCACCACACCGCCGCGCTCGAGGGGACGGACGAGATCGGCCTCGCCGTCGCCGCGACGACGTTCTCGATCGTCGCCGTGTTCGTGCCGGTGGCGTTCATGGGCGGGATCGCCGGCCAGTGGTTCAAGCCGTTCGCACTCACGATCGCGTGCGCCGTGCTGGTGTCGCTGTTCGTGGCGTTCTCGCTGGACCCGATGCTGTCGGCGTACTGGGCGGACCCGCAGGTGGAGAAGGGGCGGAGCAAGGCCGCGCAGGCGACGGGGGCGCCGAGAGCGTCGGGGGGCGAGGACGGGCCGGGGGCGCCGGGCGGCGTCGTAACGCGCGCGCTCACCCGCTTCAACCGTTGGTTCGACCGCCAGGCGGACCGCTACCGCGGCGTCATCGCCTGGGCGCTCGACCATCGGCTCGCGGTCATCGCGATCGCCATCGGCTCGCTGATCGGCGCGTTCGCGCTCCAGGCGATCTTCGGCGGCTTCGGGTTCGTCCCGATCAGCGACCGGAGCGAGATCGAGATCACCTTCGAGACGCCGCCGGGCTCGTCCCTCGAGTACACGCGCCTCAAGGCGATCGAACTCGAGCGCCGGATCCGCGCCAGGCCCGAAGTCGCCTACACGTACACGACGGTGGGGGGCGAGGCAGGCGCGTTCGGCGCGGGCGGCGGCGCGGTCGACGAGGGACGCATCTACGTGCGGCTCGTCCCGCGCCGCGAGCGACGGCTCTCCCAGGACCAGCTCGGCGTCGTGCTGCGGGAGGAGCTGGCCCGCGTCGCCGGCGTGACCGCGTTCGTCTTCTCAGGCGGGTTCGGCGGCAACCAGAAGCAGATCCAGCTCCAGCTCCGCGGACCCGACGCCGCCACCCTCACCGCCCTCGCCGAGCGGATCGCCGACGTCGTGCGCGACGTCCCCGGCGCCGTCGACGTCGGGCTCTCGACCCGCGGGCGACGCCCTGACCTCGGGATCATCATCGACCGCGGGCTGGCCGGCGACCTCGGCGTCACGGTCGGCCAGATCGCCGCCGCGCTCCGCCCCGCGTTCGCCGGGATCGACGTCGGCGACTGGGTCGATCCGTCGGGCGAGACGCGCGACGTCCGCATCCGCTTCGCGCCCGCCTTCCGCGAGCGCGCCGACGACATCCGCACCATGCCGCTCGTCCTTCCCGCGCCGCCCGGCCTCCCCCGCGTCATCACGCTCGAGCAGGTCGCCGAGGTGCGCGAGGGGCTCGGGCCCGCCCGCATCGACCACCTGGACGGCGACAACGTCGTCGTCATCGGCGCGAACGTGCAGGGGCGGTCGCTGGGCGAGGTCTCGCGGGAGGTCGACCGGGCGATCCGCGCCGTCCCGCTCCCGCAGGGCTATCGCATCACCCAGGGTGGCGAGGTCGAGGACCAGCGCGAGGTCTTCGGCAACATAGCGCTCGCGCTCGGGTTCGCGGTCCTGCTCATGTACCTGATCCTCGTCGTCCAGTTCGGCAGCTTCGTCGACCCGATCGCGATCCTGCTCTCCCTGCCGCTCTCCATGATCGGCGTCGTCCTCGCGCTCCTCCTCACCGGCGACACGCTCAACATCATGAGCATGATCGGGATCATCCTGCTGGCCGGGATCGTCGCCAAGAACGCGATCCTGCTCATCGACTTCGCGAAGTGGGGGCGTGAGCGGCAGGGCCTGGACCGGCGGACGGCGCTGATCGAGGCGGGGCGGATCCGTCTGCGCCCGATCATCATGACCAGCGTGGCGCTGATCGCGGGGATGACGCCGGTGGCGATCGGGTGGGGGGAGGGCGGGGATTTCCGGGCGCCGCTGGGGAGGGCGGTGATTGGTGGGGTGGTCACATCGACGCTGCTCACGCTGCTTGTGATCCCGACGGTTTACGAGGTGCTCGACGAGGCGAAGGAGTGGTTAGCGGACCACGTTTCCGTTTCCCGTTTGGGCGCGAATCGACATGCTCACGGGGCTGGCGCGTCGGGACCGCCCGTTTGAGGCCCGAGCGCTGCACGGCACTGCCACCTCGCGGCTATGCGTGTCCCCCTGCACGCGGATTGCGTGATCCGTGCTCTAACACGTGGCGGCTCGGTCATGTGTATGCGGCATAGCAATGCGGAGCATCACGGAAAACGGAAACGTGGTCCGGGAGGATTGTATGGACGAGGCACGCAGGGGGCGACACCGCCAGGCCGCCGAGAGAACCGCCGAAGCCCAGCTTCGCCTCCAGGCCGAGGTGGACCGCCGCGACCGGGAGCGGAAGCAGGCCGGCGAGGCGGAGGCCGAAGCGGGCGCGGTCCAGGCCGGACCTCGCAAGTACCCGGAGAACCCGCTGCCGCCGCAGCACCTCGAGAAGCCCGGGCTCGAGTCCGAGCTGGAGCCCCGCCCCCGCTACGAGGCGCCGGACTACCGCGGCAGCGGCAAGCTGGAGGGCCGCGTCGCCCTGATCACCGGCGGCGACTCGGGGATCGGCCGCGCCGTCGCGGTGCTCTTCGCGCGCGAGGGCGCCGATGTCGCCGTCGCCTACCTGAACGAACACGAGGACGCCGAGGAGACGAAGCGGGCGGTGGAGAAGGAGGGCCGGCGCTGCATCACAATCTCCGGCGACGTGCGTGACCCCGAGTTCTGCCGCGACGCCGTCGCATACACCGTGAGCGAGCTGGGCGGGCTCGACATCCTCGTCAACAACGCCGCGTTCCAGCTGCACGTCGGCTCGATCGAGGAGCTCGGCGACGAGCACCTCGACATGACGATGCGCACGAACATCTACGGCTACATCCACATGACGCGCGCGGCGGTGCCGCACATGAAACCGGGGAGCGCGATCATCAACACCGGCTCCGAAACCGGGATCTTCGGGCATCCCAACCTGCTCGACTACTCGGCGACGAAGGGCGCGATCCACACCCTGTCGAAGTCGCTGGCGACGGCGCTCGCCCCGCGCGGGATCCGCGTGAACGCCGTCGCGCCTGGCCCCGTCTGGACGCCGCTCAACCCCGCCGACCAACCTGCGGAGCAGATCGAACTGTTCGGCCACGGCACGTCGATGAAGCGCCCGGCTCAGCCGGAGGAGATCGCGCCCGCCTACGTCTTTCTGGCCGCGCCGTCGTGCTCTAGCTACATCACGGGGATCGTGCTGCCGGTCATGGGCGGGGTGTACGGCTAGGGGCGGCACGGCGTACGGCTAGGGGCGGCACGCCGTACGGCTGGCGGCGGCGCGGCGTACGGCTGGCGGCGGCGCGGCGTACGGCTGGCGGCGGCAGGGTGTCCGGTTAGCGGCACGCGGGCGTGCGGCTAACGGCAGCGGGACTCACGGCAATCGCCGCCGGGGTGTAAGGCTAGCAATAGGGGGCCATTAGCCTAGCGCCAGCGGCGTGTACTGCCAGCAACAGCGGGGTGTGCGGCTATCGCCGGCGGGGTGTACTGCCAGCGACAGCGGGCATTCCGGCAGGGCCCGAGGGCCCGCCCCACTCGAACCTTCGTGCCGTCGCGCGGTATCACCCCTGGGCGACCGGAACGATCACCGGCGGACGAGTTTCGGTAGACACGGAGGGATGATGCAGGTTCTCGACGGGCGCCTCCGCATGCTGGCGACCGGGTTGGCGGTGGCCATGGCGGGCGTGGCCGCGGCCGAGCGGGGCGCGGGAGGCGCCGGCAACGCGGAGGGTGGGCGCCTCGCGGGCGGCGTTGGCGACGACCGCGTGGAGGCGAGCGCAGTGCGGCACGCGTCGGCGGCGGATTCCAGCTTCGCGCGCGCCGAGGCGCCGACGGTATTCGCGGCGATCGAGCGGGCCGTCGCGCCGGCGGTCGCACGGGTCGAGTGGCTCCCCGAGCAGCCGGTGCAGGGGACGGTCTTCACGGTCCGCGTGCTCCCGGACGGCGCGGAGCTGGCGCGCGTGACGGGCGAGTTCGCGGGGGAGCCGCTCCACTTCGAGCCGGGCGACGACGCCTTCACCGCCCTGGCGGCGGTCCCCGTCGACGCCCGGGGCGAGCTCACATTGCGCCTCGTCGTACGCACGGCCGCGGGCCGCGTCGAGCGACGCGAGGAGCGGATCGCGATCGCGCCCGGCGACTACCGGCACGAGCGGCTGACCGTCGCGCCGCGGTACGGCGGCGGCTACGACGAGGCGACGCTGGCGCGGATCCGCCGCGAGTCGGAGCGCGTCCGCGAGATCTCGCGCCGGGCGCACGGCACCCCGCGCCTCTGGGAGGCGCCTTTCGTGCGACCGCGACCCAGCCGCATCACGAGCCGCTTCGGCAACGGCCGCGAGTTCAACGGCCAGATCCAGAGCCGCCACACGGGCGTCGACTTCGCGGGGGCCGTGGGCGCGCCGGTCCACGCGGCCGCGCGCGGCGTCGTCCGCATCGTCGACCAGTTCTTCCTCGGCGGCAACGTCGTCTACATCGACCACGGCGCCGGCCTCGTGACCGCCTACCTGCACCTCAGCGAGGCGACGGTCGCCGAGGGCGACACGGTCCAGGCCGGCCAGCAGATCGGGAAGGTCGGCGCGACCGGCCGCGTGACCGGTCCGCACCTGCACTGGATCGTACGCTACGGCGAAATCAGCGTCGACGGTCTGTCGCTGCCGGGGATACAGCAGTAGGGCAGAGCCGCGCGGCGGGGCGCGCCGGGCGGCGCTGGCATGTTGGCGGGTCCGGCCGTGGCGCGCCGGGCGGCGCCGGCACGTTGGCGGACCCGGTCCCGGCGCTCCGGGCGACGGACCCGACTATGGAGCCGCGCGCCCCGCCCCCGGTCCGTCCCGTCCCGCCCTGCCCCGCCCCGTCGCGCCCCTCCCGTTTCGCGGCGCACGGCCCGCCTGCTCCGACCCGTTCCGGGCAGCGGGGCCCACCTGGCCCGGCCCGTGTCTCACCCCGCGAACCGCAGCGCGATCCCCGGGATCCAGTAGAACTTGCAGAAGTAGTAGGTCCCGACCAGGAGCAGGAACGCGGCGCCGAGCATGACGGCGGAGGCCGCGAGCCGCAGCGCCGCGGGCGCCTTCTTCCCCTGGCTGCGGATGTACGCCTCCGCAACGACGAGGTTCGGCAGGTAGAAGGCGAACGCCATGACCCGATCGAACGGGCCGGTGAAGTTCTCGCCGTGGCCGAGCCGGTTCGCCAGGATCAGCCAGAAGCCGTAGTCCATCCGATAAAGCCACGAGCCGATCGCCAGCGCGAAGAGGCGGATCGCCCATTGCCGGTGCACCTCGAGCCGCCCCGCGCGGGCGTGCCGCATCGTCTGCACCGCCGCGATCGCCATCAGCACGCCGTACAGCCCGAAGCCGATATCCATCACCGTCCCGCCGATCGTCCCCACCGTGAAGATGAAGACGAGCCCGCCGACTGCGGCGGCCAGGCAGCAGACCACGTAGATACGGCCGAGCCAG
The DNA here is from genome assembly GCA_937889645.1 of uncultured bacterium. GTDB lineage: Bacteria > Gemmatimonadota > Gemmatimonadetes > Longimicrobiales > RSA9 > CALBZE01. Next base: position 1,192 of record CALBZE010000041.1, on the reverse strand, counting down.
CGATGGACCGTCGGGAACCGATCGCGGATCGGGGCGATGAATTGGGCGAACCCGAGCGCCAGGATGATCGCCCCCGTGACGAAATGGAGCCCGATCCCCGCCGTGCCGGCGGGCGACTCGGGGTCGTAGAGCCGCGGCAGCACCAGGTTCCACTGCTCCGCCTTCCCGACCGCCAGCGCACCGCCGTAGAAAAAGAAGATGTAGACGCCGAAGAGCAGCGTGCTGAGCCAGACCATCGCCATCAACCCTCGCGCCGACCAGCGCAGGATCAGTGCGCTCACCTCGCGCGGCGCGCCGGGCGCGATGGCCGGCGCGGGGGCGGTCGCAGGTTGCACCGTCGCCAAGAGCATCCCTCCCTTCAGGTGGCCGGGCGCCTTCGGCGCCCTCGAAGTGTGGCGCTTACAGCAGGGTATCCGGAGTCCGCGGGAGCGCGTCGTCGCAGCGCCGGCGTTCGCGGGTATCCGACGCGTCCGCGCCGACCGGCCGAGAGCCGATCGGCGGGCGCCAGGTGGGTAGGCAAGGTAGGGGGGGGGAAACGGGTGGTGCAAGGGGGGGGGGCTCGGGGCTTGGGGCTCGGGGGTCGGCTGCCGGGTGTCAGGTGTCCGGGGTCAGGGGTCAGGGCTCAGGGCTCAGGGCTCAGGGCCCAGGCGAAACAAAAAAGAGAACGGCCGCCCGAACTGCGACGACCGTCCTCTCCAGCGCGGCGCTCTCCCCGGAGTTCCCGTTCACCGCGCTGCCGTTTTGTGCCCCGCGTATTGGGCACGACGCGTGCCGCGCGGTGCCGGTTTCGTAAACGATTGCGACGTCGTTTCTTGCATCGACCGGCAGTTCGCCGGACGGCGCGAAAAAGCGGAAAAGTTGGCGCGGACTTGGTATTTCTTTCTCAACCGTGCTAGGTTGTGGCGCTCGATCCGGCGGACGTCCGACGCATCGGTCCCCCGGCACACACGCCTTCGGCCGGCGAGTGGAGGCCTTCGGCCGCGGGTGACCCCTGCGGGGCGGGTGGGGGCGCTGCGCAGCGGGTGGGGTGCTGTGCGGCGGGGGTGCGCCTGCGGCGCAGGGGCTGGTCTGGATGGTCGGGCGGGGGTTGGTGCTGCACCCAAGTGCACAACCGACGGTGAACGCATGTTTCTTGTTCGATTGGGCAGCCTATAGGCCACCCAACCGCACAACGAAATCCGCCCGCCCGAGA